>JBHHUV010000001.1:0-24906 GCA_046754005.1 Phycisphaerae bacterium
GGGAGGTGTGGGTGGCGGTATGGGAGGCGCCACAACGGATACAGGGATTGAACCATCCGATGAATCGACGCAACCGGAACGTGTAACTCCACCTGAAGAAGATTCCCCCCCAGGGGAATCGAGTCCGCCGCCAGCCGACGCAGAGCAACCCTCGCGCACCCAAGATGAGCCGCCCGGAGAGACGACGCCGGACTCCTCGGAGCAGCTTCCCCCGCCGGCACATTCTGAGCAACCGCCGGAACAACCGGATGAACGGCCTGAGGGGACGACGCTTCCACCCGAAGAACCGGTTGAGCCTCCCCGGCATCAAACCGAGTCTCAGGACACGGCAACGCCCACACCCGAGGAGCAACGGGCCGCCGCCGAGCAACGCCGGGATGAAGGACAACAGGAGCAGGAGGCCGCGGCGGAGGATACATCGTGGTGGGGAATCGCGGGAAATACCTGGACAAACATCACGAATGAAGTGTCCCAAACGATCTCAGACATAGGCGAAGGCATCTCAAATGCCGCCGAGGCGGTGGAAGAAGCTGCTACAGATGTATACAACGATCCCGGAATCCTGACGGATACGATCTGGGAGACGGGGAGTGATATCACCCATGGGGTAGTCACTGGTGTTCAGATCGCGGGGAATGCGGCTCTCGACGCAGCCGAGGGGGTGGCTCAGGCAGCGGTCGACACGTATAACAATCCCGAACTGTTTGGCGACACACTCGTCGGCATGGCGGACGACATCCAATCCGGAACCGAAGCAATCGGGAATGCGGTGACCAATCCGGAAAACATCATCAAGGTCGCCGAGACCATGTCGGGTCTGGAGAACTTCGAAAATTCCCTGGATCCGAATCGATCGCTGCCCAACCGTATTGGGCAGGTCGGGCTGGGTGTTGCAAACCTGTATGGCACACTGGTCACCGCCGGCGCGGCGGCGTCGGGGATCAGGAGCGGCGCGAGCAACTTGATTGGTCGATTACCAGGCCAGGCAGCCGGTCTGACGGATGATGCCGCTCGGCTCGGGGCGGCGGGACTGTTGGATGATGGCGCTCAGGTCGCAGCCGGAGCGGGCGGTCTGACCGACGATGGAGTCCGGATAGCGGCGGAGGCGGGCGGTCTGACCGACGATGGAGTCCGGGCAGCGGCGGAGGCGGGCGGTTTGACCGACGATGGGGTCCGGGCAGCGGCGGGGACGGGTGGGCTGACCGATGATGGTGTTCGAGCCGGCGCAGGGGGGTTGACGGATGACGGGGCGCGAGCAGGCGCGGGCGGATTGACGGACGACGGCGCCCGCGCCGGCGGCGGTGCGGCTGGAGTGACGGATGATGGCGCCAGAGCCGGCAGTGGTGCAACGGGGGCGGCGGACGATGGGGCCAGAGCGGGCGGTTCGAAGCTCTCTCCGGAAGAGAGGTTACAGCGGCAGTCCTACTCCGATCGTTTACGAAACAGAGAATTACGTGCGGACTCCACGATCCGTCCGGGCGATCCGAGTGATTTTTCGGTGGCGGAAGGCGTTGTGGCGGATACCAGCGGCTATGCAAAGGTCAGCGAGAAGAATATTCAAATGGTAGCGGACAAGTACGGCGTCAAGATTCATACGCGACCGACGAACCCCATGGCCAAAGAATTGCTCGAAAGTGGGGAGGCGTTGGCCAAGCCGCAATACGTGAAGACGAAATCCATCAACCCGCTGGATACCTACCTGGGCGCGGAAGCCGACGAGGTCGGGAAGGTCGGCTACTTCAAACCCAAGAAACCGATCGCAGGCGAGGTACCCGCCGACAAGTGGGACGATGTGATGAAACGTTATAATACGCGGGCCAAGGAGTTTGCGGATCAGGCGGAGGACGTCGCGAACAATCCGACGCTGCGGCGGGAGGGCAACCTCATCATCGACGTGGAGACCGGCAAGCCCTTTACGGGAGACGTCGATGGTTTTGCGATTCGTGGCATGCACAATGAGACGCTTCCCAAGTCGGTCGTTGAGCAGATCGAGAGAGAACTCATCCAGGGGCCGGGCCATACGAAGCACGGGTTCCATACCGAGTGGGATTACAGCGGCTACTCAAGGACGGCTCCCACCGGAGGCGGGCAGTCGCCTTACGACGTGTCCAGGGGCATCGACCAGACAATCCGGCGCGGCCATGCTCCGGTGGTCAAGCAGATCGATCCGGAGACAGGTGAAATATTAGGCGAAAAGGCGGGTGAAGCATTGGTATCCTATACCGGTGGTGAAGCCCTCTCCCCTGGCATGAGTCGCAATCCGACGGCGAGCTGGTGGCACGGAGGGGCGACGAACCCGTTGATAAAACCGCCAACGCCGTAGTGTCAGTTCTGACCTTGGGCGGGGCTTCGCTCTGCCCAGGGGGTGACTTGTGACGCACCCGCGGGGCAACCGGCATGTTTAGTTGTGGCGATGTACCCGTCATTGCAGAGATTGTGGATTACCGATTTGGAAAACAGGGTTGATGTCAAGATTGTCTGCACAAGTCAATAAAGCATTCACGCCGTCGGAACGACGGTCTATCATTGATGCGCTGGCTCTGGCACAGGAGGAGATGGATCGTATCTCCGTTGCCTACGAACGATCTGAGGGTGAAGAGGAAACACGGCTGTCGGTGGAATTGGAAGCCGTACACCGCCGGGTCATGGATCTGAATTGCCAATACCAAACCAGCCTACCGGTGGTGCCACTGTCACGGTGTCCTTTTACGGGTGAGGTGCTTCGGCATTCGATCGACCTCTTTGGGATCGACGGACCGTGGTGGAATTATCAGGTGCCCGCCCGGCCCGTGGAAGAGCTGCCATCGACGTATTTCGCCCTGGCCGGATCTCTGAAACTGAACCGGGAGCCGGATGCGGTTCCATTCCTGTGCAAACCTGGTCCGGAGGTACCCTATGTCGTTCCGCACCTGATCGGTCAACCGGAGATCAAGGCGGTGATTTCCTCGATTGCCGTGGGACCACATGAGGGATTTCCCATTTTCTATTTTTCCCAACCGACGCGGTACGAAATCCTGCGGGTGAATACGTGGGGTCTGGATTGCTACGTCGCCGAGGATCCGTACGGTGCGGGATACTCTGCCCAGACTTATGACGTTGAAGCCGATTATGATTTCGATCTGGAGAAGTGGATCCGCGGCGGAAAGCTGTTGTGGATCGCCCCGGGAGACAGATCATTGACACTCCGCAGCACCACGGGTTCATGTCCGTATCTTGGACTCGAGGGGCGTTGTTATCCCGTGTGTATTCAGAACGGCAGGACATGGAGTAGCATGATCAGATAACCATCACGCAGTTCGACGTAGCATTCTAAGAATGCCGAATCGGGTATCAGTCGTGGAGATCTTCATGGAATCCAAGGACGAAACAATCGACGCGATGTATGCCTTCCAGGTCGGCCGGGATGATCTCGGACCGCTGCTGGTGGATGGTCTGCGATTGGATTTGGACGAATACTCTCCGCTGGCCGGTATGCTGCGTCCCTATCGTCCCGGTTCGAGGGCAATCGATGGCAACTTGCGTACACTGCTCGAGGATGCACAAGTTTCCAGGGCCGCGTCCATACTCGCACGGCCGACGCTGAGGATGTTCAATCAGACCGGGGGCGGGGCACTGCCGGCGAGTTTCTTCACAGCCTGTCACAATGCCGATTTCGATGAGCGTGCGTTCGTCGTCATCAATCCTTCCTTCGAAGGATCCACCTTGATCCAGTTGTTCGAGACGCCGTGGGATTTTCTGGCTTGGTGGTTGATTCTCAATGCAGGGGAGGCTACGGAATCCTCGCCCAACTACATGCCGCCTCCGATCCGTTTAGAGTCATTAATCTACTTGTTACATGCCATCGACGCTTATCGTCGCGGGGCCTATCAGAGCATGTTGAATTATACGCCGACGGAAAAGCCAACCATCCGGCCCAAGGCGTTTACCGATTCCATGCGCCAAGCCGTCCGCAGTGGAGATCTGCGTTGGCTTCTGCCGGCCTTCATCAGCCTGACGCCCAACCTGAATACGGCATCGCTCGAAACAAGCCCGGAGTTTATCGAAGCCCTTGCGAAGCACGATTTTCTGATTCCAGTGCGAAACAGGAACAGCCACGAAGACGAGTTTCTGTTTGGAGCGACGGGCAAAATCATGGGGGTGGAGTTTTTCCGGACCTGGATGCGGGCCGTGGGGTTCGAAACGACGGTCTTGACGAAACAAGGTTGGTGTGTGATGCACCGTGGATTCCTGGCGCCGACTGGCATCACGAACCACCTGTTCCTGCTCGATACCGACGGGGAAGGTCGGTGTACCGTGAATCATCAGGCCATGACCCGTGAATCATTGGATGGCAGACTGGCGGACTTGATGACCGCGGCGCTGACGATCAAAAAAGACGCTGTGCCCGAGGGTCGATTCGAGGTCGCCGCATCGCCGAAGCGGTCCGCGCTTCGCGCTCCACCGATGCCCCGGGATGCGATCTTTCCGCCATCGCCGAGCGCAACACAGATTTCCTCTGATCTGACGCAATGGTACTACATTCAGGAGGGTCGGCGTCTGGGGCCGGTGAGTGAGTCGCAGATCCATCGTATGCTGGCGGCGCAAATGATCGGGTCTGATACTTATGTCTGGAATGAGACGATGCGAGATTGGCGCAAAGCCGGCGAAACGGGGCTGACGGCGGCTGCGACATTACCGCCGCCCGCCCCTGATGATGCGATTTCTTCGCATGGAGGGAAAACTTTCACAGGATCTGCCGCATCCTGTACTGCTTGCGGCGCGGCACTCAAGGCCGGTACGTCTTTCTGCACAAAATGCGGCGCCCGGGCGTGAAGAGGAGAAATGGATGACCGAGCAATCGAGTTTCTGCGCCTATTGCGGCCAGCCGCTCGTCTCTGAGGATGAATTCTGCGGGGCCTGTGGCAAGGCAAACTCGGACTCGCCAAAGGGTGTGAGTCTCTCCAATTCAGTACCGAAGAGGCCGAACCCCGACAGGAACGCACAGACGCACGATCCGACCTCTGACAAGGCGCCTCCACCGCCTTCGTCCCGTCCGCCGCCGGCATCCCCTCCGCCGCCGATATCCCATCGTCCAGCGCCGCCGCCCAATGCGGCGCCGCCCCCCGGGCCGAGATCGGCGCCGGTCGATGCGGCGCCTCCGCCGCCCGGTGTTGTTCCACCACCGCCTGGGGCAAAAATGCCGCCCCCAATAGCACGACCAGCAACACAAGGGACGTCTCCAAACGGAGTAGGTACGACAACACCCCGAACGCCCCGCCGGAAGGGGCATCCGATTCCCGAGTTGATCGTGGCGTGCATCGGTCTCCTGATCGCCTGTGCATTCGCGGACTACTTTCTGGTTCCCTTCGAGTACAATGTTCTGGCGCAATATGTGGAGAAACTTTTCTCGTTCCTGGCTACAGGGTAATCCTGTTGGATAGGTTCTGACGCCTGGAAAAATGAGGTACGAGTGAGAATATGTCTATCTTTAGGACGAGAGGATTGTGGATCATTGTTTTTCTGCTACTGGCAGCGGGGTGCGCGCCGGAGATCACTCGAATTACGCCTACACAAGTCCGTCCCGACGACGTGATTGTCGTCGAAGGCAGGCGTATGAATGAAACCATCAGCGTGTGGGTGGCCGGAGGGGCCATTCCCACATCCGAGTTGGAGATTACCCAGAAGAAAGACAAGCATGGAAAGTTCGCCTTCCGCATGCCGACACACGATGTCGATGGAAATCCGCTCAAGCCCGCTACGCACGAGGCAACCATTCGCGTCGGCGGAACCACAAAACAGGTTGAAATCAAGATCACGAGCGAAACATCGCCGCCGCCGCCCTCGGCCTCACAGGTCACGGCGGCGTTGACCGCTGAAGGATCAGGCTTGCTCAGGATGAAAGGGACACAATTACGCTGGCCGCTGAGGCTTCGGCTCGAACCCATTGTGCCTCACGGCGAGGAATTCGGGTTCACGCTGAATGAACTTCGTTACGACTCCACTCGGATGATCGATATTCCGTTGCCCTACGGCACCCTGCAGCTTTCGAGCTATCGTGTCACACTGCAAAACTCCAAACGCTATGGAGGTCAATGGAGCCGGCCGGCGGTCGCCGTGTACAAGCCATGAACAGGGACAATCAATTGCAAAGATTCATCGGGCGAATCGGAATCATCGTCCGGCCCATATTGCTGTTCGGGCTCATGCCGCCAGGATGCCAGTCGCCCGCTCGATTAGACCATCCCAAGCCGGCCGCCGCGCAGTTCAGCCTGGCGGACGTTCAGAAGACATTGAGTGAGGCGGAATTCTCCCTGGCCAGCCATCATTACGAAGCGGCCGTGGTCAAAGCGGAAAAGCTATGGAAGCTGATCCCGAATCCTGATCGATACGAGGGAAGCGTCAAGGAGTATAAGCTGCTGGTCGATGCAGCGGCGCGAAGCGGGGAAATTCCGATCATCGCCTGGCGCCGTCATGGCGATTTCATCAACGAGCGACAGGCAATCGAAGCCTGCGGCAAACGATACCCGATCGCCGAAGCCTACGCGTCAAAGATTCTCCAGCAAGTTGAATCGATCATTCGAGATTCCAAAATGAAAAAGGAACTCATGGCCTACCGTAGCGAGCAGCAGATTCTGCACCGGCGATGGCTGGACAAACTGATTCTTGCCGCGGCGGTCGCGGAGGTTCTATCGCGCAGCGGTCACAACCGCACTGCAGTCGGTGTACTACGTCAATTTCAATCGAAGGCCGAGGCTGATATACCTGATGAACTATTGCGTACAGAAGTACTCGAGCAGTGGAAATCATACTGGCAGCAACTCGGCTTCGAGTCGATGCTCGCCCATGCGATCGATCTGAGCGCAGACAGAGTGCAGTCGGAAGAGGAGAATGATGGCCCACGGCAAAACTAAACCTCCGATCGTGACCGTGAGGTGTGGACGATCCTGTGTGATACATCGATTCCTTCTCGCCTTGTGTTTGGGGGCTGCCTTGGCGTGTGGATGCGCGAAGCCGAAGAAACCGGAGGCGGTCCAAGGGGATCGAACCCTCAGCGAGGCTCAACGGAAGCAGCTCGAACGCCGACGGCGCAGAACGGAGCGGGAGGCGAAGGATTTCGCTTCGGAGCCGATGCGATCGTTATGGGATCGTTACCTTCATGGCAGAAATACGCAGGTGTATGATGCGGTTCTGGAGAAGCGGGCCCGCCAGGCACTCACCGCAGCGACATTCGATGAGGCCTCACGACAGGCGCGGCTGGCGCTGGACAATTTCAAACAGGCCTATCCGACCGAACCGTTGGCATCGTGGGAAAGGCTGCCGGGCACCTATGAGGCGTGGGTCCAGGAACGGAATCGGCGCGATCTTGAGGACCGGAATGATCCTGTCGGCGCGGAGTTGACTCTTCCGGCTCCTCTGGAAATTCAAGATAAACGTCTGCTTCGCCTGAATCTGGAAGTGTTAGTGGCGATGACGGAACGTTTCACCGGCAAGGCGATCGCATCGCGGGATCGATCGCGACGGGTGATTGTCGCCACCGAAAGACTTCTCGATGAGACGCGAAAATACGAGATATTGGTCCTGGCGAATTTGCAGTTGGCCCGGGCCCTGGTCGAACTCGGGCAATATCAACAGGGCCTCACCGCCGCCGCCGATACCCTCGAAATCGCGAAGCAGGCGCGCCTGGTCAATCTGGTCGGCGAGTTGAAACAAATACAATTGGACCTGGCAATGCGGCTTGGGGACTATCGCACGGCCAACGCCCTGGCGATGGAAATCTCCGAATCCGCGCGCGCACGTGGCGATCTGGAGAGTGGGCTGAAACATCTGCTCGTGGTAGCGCGGACTGAGAAGCTGCTGGGTCGTTGGGATAAGCTGACGGAGGTGCTTGAACAGGTCAACGGACAGTGCGTAGAGGCCATGAACGCCTATCTCGCCGAGGCGGAAAGTCTGCTGTATCGTTCCTATCTCGTCTCGCGTGCAGACAATCCCGAAGACGCACGTGGTGCCATCTCTCTGGCCATTCGGCGCGCCCAGTTGGCCGAGGGAGTCGATTCTGCGGACATGCTGATTACCCTGGCCGATCGCTGGATCGAGATGGACGAGGCGGATCGGGCAACAACTTTGTATGAGACTGTTGTAAAGGGAAATGCTCCGCCCGCAACGAAATGTTGGGCACTTCTGGGATTGGGTAAAACGCGACTGATCTCGGGCGAGGTGGAGTCTGCGCAGGCACCATTAGCGGAGGCCGTGCGCTTGTTCGAGCATTCGCGGTTGACGTGGAGTCTTAGCTCGTTTCGAGCCCTCTGGTCTGATCGCGGCGCCGGCATCTATGAGACCGCCATCCACCGGGCATTTCTAAGCGAACAACCGGAACGGGCGCTGCAATTGATGGAGCGGTCGCGAGCTCGAAACTTTCGAGAGCATCTGCACGGGCAAATGATAACAAAGGAACAAGGACCCGATCAGCGCCGACTGGCGGAGATCGAAGTGGAACTGGCCCGTCGACGACAGATACGGCAGGATGCTTCGATTCTGGTGCGGGGCACCCAGAGTGAGTCGCTCGAGTTGGATGTTGAGGACATTCGAGAGGAGATGGACAGGCGTGAACAGGCGTTGCTGGTGGAGCTCAATCAACTGCGGGCACGGATGTCTTCGGTGAGTTCGTCTCAAGAGTCCGTCGATGCATTGCCAGAGATTCAGCCCTCGGTGTTGAAGGAATCACTGGGAACAGAAGCCGTCGGCCTGGTTTATTTCATCGGCAAGGAACATTCGTATGTTTCGATCGTTACGGCGGACCGTTTGCAGACCCTTGAGTTGTCAGCGGACAGCGCAGAGGTTTTCAAACACGTGTCCGACTTTCGGAAGGCGATCGAGTCGATCGGTGATCAGCACCTGGACTACACCCCATCCCTGGACTGGCTCAGCACGCGGCTCCTGGATCCGGTCGTCCAGAACATTCCGAAGAAAGCCGTACTGGTCGTGGTGCCGCATGGCCCCATGCATTACCTTCCCTTCGGGGCATTGAAACTGCCCGGCGGCGACTACCTCATTGTCAAACATCCCGTGGTGGTGTTACCCGCCTTGGGTGTGCTGAAGCACTGTCGTGAAATCAACCGGGGCCGACTGGAATCGGTTCTATCGGTTGGGAATCCCTCACTCCATTCGAGCCAATGGCCGGCGTTGCCTTTTGCGGAGACCGAGGCACGAGCGCTGTCGCGGCTGTTCGCGGAACAGTCCACCTTGCTGACGGGTGAACAGGCGACTGAGACGAATGTCGTGGAGGCATTTGGGGATCACGACATCATCCACCTCGGTACACACGGCCAACTGGAAGCCCGATCGCCGAACAACAGCGCGCTGATGTTCACCAGAGGCCCGGACGACGACGGACGTCTAACCGTCCGAGAGATCCGTGAACTGAAACTTCGCGCCAATCTGATTGTTCTCAGCGCCTGCAACACGGCGCTGGGTGCGACCGAATCGGGGCGTCTGGGCGCTCCCGGCGACGATCTGGTGGGGCTTTCGCGGGCATTCATGACTGCGGGGGCACCCTCGGTGGTTTGCAGCCTGTGGCAGGTCTCGGATGAATCCACAAAGGACACCATGCTTACATTCTACAATCACCTTCGCCGTGGCAGGAATAAGGCCGAGGCCCTGCAGTTGGCGCAGGTGGCGATGATGAGCAGGCAGGTACGCCTGCGGGTTCGCAATACAGAAGACGGATCGGTACAGGCGATCATGGTATCCGGCGACCATCCGTTCATTTGGGCCCCGTTCGAGTTGTTCGGCGACTGGCATTGAACCGCTCGGCGCCCGGAATCGGGCGATGAGTGGGAATGGTGTGAATAATGATGATCCATAGCCAATCTCTCAATGATGACAAACGCGTGACGGGGCAAAGCGCCCGCATGGTGAAGTGGCTCTCGCTCTCCGCTGCACTCGTCGTCTCAGGCTGTGGAACAACACAAACAGTGAGACTTGTTCACTATGAGCACGAGGATCCTGTTCAGGAGTATATGTTGAATTGGCAGCCCGAACGCGATTATCGGCCGGGTTTTGCCGCCACGGGCGCTGAGACTGAACCGCCACTCGCACACATGATCGTTTTCTATGGGCTTCTCTCGCAGGTAAAGGATCGTGTTCTCGAAGGAAGGCACTCAGAAGCGCGGCAGGGTTTACAACGGATGCAGCGGATGGGTCTGCCATTGGAGCGCGATAATATCCAGAGAATGGTGTCGATAATTGACAAACAGGAGGAACAGACCGGCGGACCATGAACGGATGCATCGTCAATATCAATGTCTCGCGCTTGCCCGTGTCCGGACGATCGGTCCGATCCTGGATCTGCTCGATCGCCGGCCTGAGTTTCATCATGTGTGCCGGCGGATGTGCTTCGATGCCCGAGCGGGTCGCGTCGGCAACCGACAAACTGTTGGACCAGCTTCTGCGAGAGGGAAGAATGGAGATCCTCGTATCTCGTTTCCGGTCCGACAGAGCCGTTGATCAATTCGATCGACTCGGCGAGGCCGTTCGTGAGCAAGTGATGCAGGCGATCGACCGTCGTGAGACATGGGGACGCGACGCCATACGAGTGATCTCTTCCAGCGAACCCTTCGCTTCAGACGCGATTGCATCGATCACCCGGGATAGCTCGGCCGCACTGCTTGAGGAAATTGCGGAACGAACGCATGCCACCCACGCCATTCTCGGAAGGCTGCGGCAGTCGGATGATGCCTATCACGTCAAACTGTCGGCTCTTCACCTGAGAGAGGCACGCGTGAGATCCACTGTCTCCGTATCGTTTCCCAGGTCACGCCACCTTGATGATCTGTATCACAGCAGCCTGGATACTGACCGTTCTGATGAATTGCTCCCCGACGTATCAGTCGAGCTCGTGTCAGCCGCGCGTCGGTCCGCGGCAAACCTGCTGCGAAGCAAGGAAATGGAACAGGTGGATTCGGGGTTCAAGATTGTCATCGGCGCGATCAGAGGGCCGGACGAATCCGTGATCACGAAATACGGCGATCAGTTCGGCGATTTGCTGTTGCTCGAATTGCAGGCACAGTCACAGCATCGATTCCGGCCACTGGCTCGAAAGCGCCTGTTGCACGCGCTTGCGGCACAGCGCATCGAACATCAAGATCTGCACGTCTTCTTCGATGAGAGTAGTCTGAAACGACTGGACAGATCACTTGGTGCAGATGCGGTCGTCGTCGGGGATGTTGTCAGGATGGGTCGCGGCGCCCAGATCACGATCGATATCGTGGATCTGGAAACCAAGGAACTGCTGGCCAGTGACGTGGCGACGCTCGCAGAGGCCCGCGGACAGGAGGACTTGTTCCGGCCCGTCGCGTCAGACGCCGGTCCGCTGGAAGTCGAGTTCGGCATATTCATGGCAGTGCCCGGCGGGCTGGTGAAACTCGAGGATGACTCGCGCATGCTGAGCGGCGCCGGCTGGAAGATGGGTTTTCAAGTCATCGAATCCTGCTATGCCTATGTATGGCAGACCGACAGCCGTGGGATTTATCAGGCGTTGTTGCCCGGCCGACTGCCCGCTGTGAGGGATGTGACCAATCGAATCACGCCGGCTTCTCCATTCATTCTCCCGACGGGTAATGTCTGGCTACGTCTCGATCATCATACCGGCGAGGAAACATTCAGTATGCTGTTTTCGCGCGACCTCATGACCGACCTGGATCGGCTTTTGCGAAGCCTGCCGCCGGAAGGGGTTTCTCGAGAATCCACAGAGGCCCGGAAGCTGCGGGGCTATTCCAATCCCAGCGTCTTTATGCTTCGAGGTACCTCCATGCAGGCGCTCGAACTGGAAGGCGGTGACAGCATCGAAGGCTTTTTCGATGGAAGCGACCGGAAAGACTTTCGACCTCTCGATCTGAGCGTGTTGAAGGCCGGACCCGCGGACCCAAACGTCATTCGCCATAGCGTCACCTATGGACACGAATAAACGGAGGCTCTCTCCATGAAGACGCAATATTGCCGATCAAATTGTCGTGCGATTCTATCGCGATTTTCGGCCGCATGGGTGTTTGTCCTGTTTGCCAACACCCACGCATTCGGCGGTACTTACCTTTATCATGAAAATGATTACAAGCCGCTGCCGCCGGCGCCCATCGATTCGATCGCGGTCTATCCGATTGACTATCCTTTCCCGAACGAGGGGCTGGTCTCACTTGCCAAGACTCGATCCGGTGTGCCGACCAATGTGGAAATGCTGTATCGCCGTAGAGGGCGTGACAATCAGGGGCAGACACACAACTTTCCGCCTTATATGTACCCACGCGATCTATATGGCTATTGCTTGTACCTCGACATCAAGGGCATGGAGAGCACCGTCAGGAATCAGAAGTGGATCTCGTGTGTGGATTTCGGACCGGACCCAAAGGCGATCGAGTTCTACGATCTCAAGCTGATGGGCCGGATGGACATCGTGCCATCGAACAAAGGCCGTAAGCAGACGATTGATCTATTGCTCACGTTGTCCTGTCCCCGAGATTTAACCTATGTTCGCCGGTTCCGTACACGCTTCGAGGCGCCGGCCTATCGACCGGGAGATGAGGGCGCCATGCTGCCGACAATCAAGACGATCAACAGGACGATTGGCGCCTGGCTGCGGGGGCAAGTCGCCGAATTGAACGGGAGCGGAATCCGTGCCTCACGCCGAGATCAGTCCAGGGACTTCATCACTGAAAAGTGGGCCGGAGACCTGCCGAAATTCTCGCGTGAGTTGATGACCGCCCTGAAGACCCATGCCTCTCCCCGCGTAGTGAGCACATGGGCGGATGCCTGTTACGAGCGATGGCATGAATCGGGTTTGCTCTACGACGACGTTATTCGGATCATGCCGACGTTGGAGAGTAAGATGGCCGATGCGTATTGTTACGACATCTTCAGCACATGGGCGGAAAAGTACGAGAAACGGGACTCCACTATTGCCAAGGCCCGCGCGGCACAAATCGCGCTTGTCCTGCTCGCTATCGGCGCAGCGGCCGGAGGCGCCATCGTAGATCAACAAAATAATACGTCCGGCTACACTCAGGCGGGTGCAGCGGTTGCGGTGGGCGCCCTCGCGCTGACCGCGAAAGTGGAGAAAGACCTTCAACAGGATCTCGCGAAAATTCGCCTCGATCCCAGATTCGACGTGAGCGATATTGTGGCGAGAATCGAGCGCGTAGAAGGGGGGCGATACAAGGGTTTCAAACAAAGACTGAGTAATCGCCCCGAGAGGGCACTTGAAATTGTCAAAGAATTCTATAACACCGATCGCCAGTCTTTCGAAGAAGTGGCATCCCTGGCCTTGAATCAGCAGCGCAGTGCACTCGGCGCGTTCGCGGGCAGATAGGTCGCCGATTTCGAAGATATATCTCTGTATTAAATCGTCACCGGTCGATCCAGCCGACGAATCCTATCAGAATCGAGCGGAGAGGAAAAAGGCTTGGCCGATGCCAGCCGCTCAGATGTTCAGGGCGATCGCATCAGAATCTTCGCGTCGTTGATGGGAACGCAGAGTCCGGTTCCCTGCTGGATGATATCCGCCGGTTCCCCCTCGGGACCGGACCCCATGATACTTCCACCCATGGCCACCACTCCGATGACTCGACCGTTCATGTCGATGACCGGGCTGCCGCTGCTGCCCTGGTGAATCTGTGCGGTGATCTGCAACCAGGCGGGCCGGCGGGCGGCGATGATCCCGTTGGTCACGGTAAAATCGTATTCATAGGTATCGAGCGGGTTGCCGATGACGACGATCGGCTGGCCGACGACGACCTTGTCGGAGTCGCCCATTTTCAAGGGTTGCAAGTCGTCGATTTCAATTTTCAGGATGGCCAGATCGCGGGACTTGTTGGCCCGGATGATCCGTGCCGGTCGTTTCCGGCCATCGTGCAACGTGACAACGATGTGCACATCGTCGGGCGAGACTCGGCCGCCCGGTCCATCAACACCCTCCAGCTTCGCAATCACGACGTGATGATTGGTGATGATCAGACCCGAGGCGTCGGCGATGAATCCGCTGCTGCCGCTTTCGAGGATACGAACCTTCGGCCCATCCCTTTTAATACGCACGGGAGTCTTCTTCGATTCCCCCGCGCCGGCGTCCGCGCCACCGGACTTGTCCTCTTCGCTTTTGACGGGTTTGCTCGCTGCTCCTTCTTTTGATCCGCCTTTCGCTACCGGCCTGCCGCCCTTCAAACGATCGTTACCCGAGTGCCGTCCCGGTTTGCCTGCCAGACCGGTTTCGACTTCGACCTGAACCTTGACGCGAACACCACCCCGGGTCTGCCCTGTTTCATCATCCTTGCCGCCTGCCTGCGTTATAGCCCCACGATCACCTTCTCGGGCTGGTTGGGATTGTGCAGCCGAGCCGTCTTTATCACCCTTCTTTGCAACGCGCGGATCTTCGCTCTTCTCGTTCTTCGTGCCATCCTTCTCGGAGCCGGATGTGCCCTGATCCTTGTCCTTCCCGCCCTCCTGATCCCTCTCGGCGGTCTCCGCTTGCTTCAAGGCATCTGCTGGAACGTCCATGAATGTACGAATGACAACGGCGCCGTTGATCGTGGCATTCACCACCTTGGAGATATCACCCCCGCCGGCCGCACGCTCACTGAGTTTTTTTCGCCAGAAGGCCTCGTCATACTGCTGCTGCTGCGGATCGATCATCTGGACGGTGATGTTGTTGCCGAAGGTCATCGGCAACAGCTTGTAATCGCGCTCCTCCGGTTCGAGCACCCTCCAAAGGGCCTCGGTGAACGAATCCACGCGACCGCGATAGTTGACCTGGTATTCAATCCATGTGGAGTCATCCTGTGGATTGGAGACCATCCGGCGCTGATTCATCGAGTGGACGCCCACGATTCCCTCGATGCGATTCTTCAAGGCGACCACCCGACCCAGGTGCGATCGATGCAGGTAAAGATTCAGATTGATCGGCATCAGGTCGCGGAAATCGCGCCACCAGGCAATGGTTCGTTTCGACAAATAATCGACGACCTTCCCCGTCGCCGCCTCCGCCGAGGCCAGTCTGGCCTGAAACTCCGTGCCGGCGGGTTTGGCAGCAACCTGTTCGTCGGCGGCGAGGTACTGAGCCCGATCACGCGTGTAGATTTTTGCTTGTACGGCAGTCTCGTAGGTAAAAAAGCCCGCGGCCATCCCTTGCAGGCTCTCCTGCACCGAGTAGAGCACCACGGCATCGCATTCGTATCGAGCGATCAACCGCTGGGCCAGTTCGTCACCGGGCATCGGCTGGCGTTCGGAATACCTGGAGAATTGCAGGGCTCGCTGTGCCAGCGCGGAGATCTCCCGGGCCCGCTTCGTCTCGAATACATTGAATTTCTTCTCGGTAAACTGTTTGATGAGCTGGTTTTCGACCCGACGAGCCTGCACCTCCTCCCATCGCTGCTCTGGATCATACACGATCATGATACGCGGCATATCGACGGACGCCTGCAACAGACGTAAGTTGGTCAGGGCCTTCGCAAGACGTGCGTCGTCGACCTCCGCCTCGATTGTCACACGAAGCCGCGTGCCGCGCTGTCGTGAATCCTTCTCTGTGTACTTCAGAACGAAGGAAGAGGCTTCAGCCAGAATGTCGTCTTCGATCGTACCTTCGTGTTCCAAAACGGCATCCGGGCCCAATCGTTTCTCGATCGCCCTGCGAACCGCATCGCGAACCGCCTCACTCAATGCCGTCTTCCTCGCGTCTCCCGGCGCCGTCACGTTGGACGATCCACGGCCGATGTACATGTCGGCGCGTCCACGCGAAGCAACGGCCATGCTACCAGTCAACAGGATGATCAGAATCAGTCGCTGCCTCATCGATGTGTCTCCCAATGCGGCCATTATGAGCGACCATAATCCGTCGTCCGGCGTCGATCCGGGAAGGGATCCCGGACGGCGTCTCGGAATGACGATCAGTCGGATTTTGCGGGTCGCATCAACTGGTCCTGGCCGCTTCCATACGGTATGCGAAGTGAATCCGTGTGTAGAATCGCCTTCGTCTCGAGGTCGGTCAATTCGATCGTGGCCTGGCATGCCCGGCCGACGCGTTCCAGGTGTCCGTAAAGAACGGCGTGTGCACCCTCGGCCTTGTCCAGATCGGTACGCGAATTTTCGTCAAAGAATGGCGTGTGTTCGATACGCTGCATGTCCAGGGCGGATTTCAGGCCCCGACGCGCCATCAACCGCAACTCCACGGATCGGCCCTTCTCCTGAAGTTCGGCCTGGAGAAAACTCATCAGGGCCTTGCCATAGAGTGATTCGTCCGGAATGTTTGGGCCCTTCAGTGTACCAAGGGCGACTTTCAGTCCGTTCAGCCGATTCCGGCGGATGGCCGTGATCAGATTGCCCCCAAGACGCGAGGCGGCGGTTCGCAACTGTCGGTCGATCGGTGGCGCCGAGGTCGGTTTCTTCAAGTGCTTGATCGGCGGGCGATGAAGATGCGCTTCGTTCGTATCGGTTCGATCCATCCGCCAGCCCGAGGTACACAGGATGCGGGCCGTGCGAAGCTCGATTGCCCGGCAACGAATGTCGAATTTCTCGGGATAGTCGTCGATGGTGCCGGTAATGATGACCGTCGCCGGCGTTTTTTGTCCGAATGCCACAATGTTTCGGTCGAAGGCGAAGTCGGACCACTGGAATTCATGCTCGTCGAGCTGGAGCTCAAGATCCCGTCGGTCCAGTACGATTTGACCGATCTCCTCGTGAAGGTGATCCGCCAGATAATCTGCAAGACGCTGGCCAAAATAGGTGGCCTTCCCTTCCGTCAACAGATCACAGACGGCGACCCGGGCATGACCCCCGGCGGGAAGACACTCGGATAAATCTCCTGCAAGATGACGCGCCGCCACCTGGAGGTCCGTCATGCTGTTGGAGCATCCACACGCGAAAGCCGCTAGAAAAGAGATCAGCAGGATCGTTGCGACTGGGTGACAATCCGGCATTCTCGCGGAAGCATACTTGTGATGTTCCATGACCGATCCCCGACGCCCAGAGTCATTTACCGGATAAACGATCATGGAAGCGGACTGCTGCCCGATCGCTCATAAGGCAGGGCGCAGATTAGGGAGCCGATAGGTTCATGTCAAGTTCACACCAGCGAGGTTTCGAGCAACGAGCCCCATGCTCGATCTCGACGGGTCTCATCAACGTCGCGGAAATCTCCCTCCTCGCCATGCCCGGATGGCCTATCTCCGTCATGCCGCGATGGATCCCACCCCCGAAACCGACATCCCATACAATCAGGGAGCATTCTTTCATGAATCCTTATTGATAGGGAACTTCGATATCGTTACCATATTATTTCACGTCGTCGGGTTCCAGTATTGACTTGGCGTGTCTTTATTCCCGGACACGTGAGCGGATTGAAGGGCAAAATCATGGCCCATAACCTGCCTGAATCGGATGATGCTTCGGCACTGGAAGACACACGAAGCCACGGCCGGCTGATCGGTCTGATCGTGGGAGTCGTCGTGGTGCTGATCGCCGGCACCCTGATCGTCAGGATTGGCCTGCCTCAGCGATACACCCGGTTGATCGCGCGGGCGCGCATCCTGGCGGAGGAACAGGAAAGGTTCGACGCAGCCTCACGACTGTGTGCCCGAGCCCGCGACCTGTCTTCTTCCGAAACACCCGAATATGACGAGGCCGAGTCGCTGCGCATGGGCTACGCGATGGAGGTTCTCGTGCGCGAAGCCGAGGCCGCCGCGCAGGCGAAGGACTGGCAGCGTGTCCTGGAACTCACCGACCAGGGTCTTGAACTCGCCACTCGCAATGACACCGTGGAAGGCCGCCTGCTCGAACTTCAACGCCGGGCGCGCCTGCAGGACAAGCTCGACATTGAAGGCCTGTTGGCGCGTTCGCGGTCAGCCTTGGAGAGCGGCGATGCCGATACGGCGATCAATATGCTCGAAAATGCCGAGGCATTCGCCGAGACCGACAATGGCGATGCCGACGCCCTGCTGGCTCGCGCCTATCGAATCGCGGGTCGATTCACCGATGCGAATCGGATCTTGGGAATATTACTGGATGGGGAAGACGCCGTCGATCCCCTCAGCGCCATGGGGCACTTCGAACGGGCCTATGTTCGCCTGCACCACGATCGAGATGTATCTGGGGCCATCGAATCGGCCAGCGCGGCCCTCGCCGCTGTCGACGAGGACGACAAGAGTTTGCGGCTCGAAGCCTATACCCTTCGCGGCGCGGCGTATCGGGAGGCCGGCGATCTCGAGCAGGCCGCTCGCGACTTCACGCAGGTCGTGGAATCAGACCCCCGTCCTGATCTGTCCATCACGCTCGCGGAGACCCTCCTTGCCATCGAGCGATACGAGGAGGCACGCGGCAGAATCGAAGAACTGCTGGCCCTTGATAGCCGGGAGGCCGATCAAGTCAAACCGCACGGGCATATTCTTCTCGCTCGGGCCATGGCCATGTTGGGAGACGTGCCGGCCGCGCTGCGACACCTGGGCCATGGGCTGCGGCTCAACTATCGGGATCTGTACCCGCTGACGCGCAACCTGTCGGCCCAAACGCCACAACGCCATGCCGCGTTGCGGACGATCGTCGAAGAGCCTCAGTTCGCTCCCCTCGCCGAGACCGACTTGTTCATGGCCCTCCGAAAGATACACGAGCACTACATTGTTGCCGATATGGTTGCGATCGAGGCCGGCGCCTTTCATCAAGGATCCCCGCCCGGCCCGGATCGACGCGACGAGCAACCGCGTGTGCCCGTCACCTTGAGTGCCTTCTACGTGGATCGCCATGAAGTCACCAACCGGGAGTATGCCGAGTTTCTGGCCTCCATCGCAGCGGCCGATCCGGATCCGACCGGCGAACGGACAGGGGTGCGGTCCGCCCTGTCCCAGGAGCCCGGGCACTGGCACGATCCGAACTATGGTGAGGCGCGGCCAGACGCCCCGGTCGTCGGCGTGGATTGGTTTTCCGCCGATGCCTATGCACGTTGGGCCGAGAAACGACTGCCAACCGAGGCGGAATGGGAGCGTGCGGCCTGCGCCGGGAGGGAAACGATCTTTCCCTGGGGAAACGAGGATCCTTCCCGCAAGGCTGTCAACGTGGATGGTGCCTATCGCGGAACGCGAGAGGTGGAACAATGCCCGGGGGATGTGACTCCCGAAGGCGTGCATGATCTCGGCGGCAATGTTATGGAGTGGTGCCGAGATTATTACGACAGCCAGGCCTATGCAAAACGCGAGACTGGAGCGGTGGACCCGGTTCGACTGAAACCGCCGGCAGGTGTTGCGGGTGTTGGTCCGCTCATCAACGACCGCGTCCTCCGTGGTGGAGCATGGAACCTGAAACTCGGCTCGTCGCGTGTGACACGCCGGCACCGGTTACCCCCTGATACACGGGATACCCATGTAGGCTTCCGATGCGTTCGCCCCCTGGATCCGAAACTTCGGGCCTTTGACTTGAGTTTGCCTCTTCAACTCGTTCGGGAAACCGACCCATCCCACTGATCGGGAGAAAAAAGGGGTCAGGCTACATTTACGACGATGGAAGCTCTGTGATTGCACGAAGCCCGGCCCCATCCGGTCAGGATCAAGCTTCGACGGCTGATTCATGGATTCATGCAGTCAAACCCATGCGATCAAAGTCGAATACACCTGTGTGCCACAAAAGGGGACGTAAAAATAGCCTGTCACCTTTCTGAAAACGTAGTCCCGCCGGTGTGGTGGGGGCAACAGTCACGTCAAGATCACGCATGATTGAACCGATAAGGCTCACATCGAGCCGAAATACCATAGGGAATCATTCGTGATAACAACCAGCAAAAATCAGACCGGCAGCAAAAAACAGGCCGACAGCAGCAAGCAGGCCGGGGCCACTCTTGTTCCAGTTGATCCGACCGGGCGAGGCCGAGTCGGAAAGCCTTTACCGTCCGATCATTGTTCACACGACGAACCAACGCGAGTGTCATCCTTCGTCCACTCGGATGATCCGTCCAATAACATGAATCCGCCTGAGGCGCTCCCACCCTTCTGTCGGTCACGCCCGCTGTTGGCCATCCTGGTGATCAGCGTTTTGGGATTGTTTGTGGAACTGATGCTGATTCGCTGGATCGGCACGGAGGTGCGCATATTTGCTTATCTGCAAAACACCGTACTGGTGGTCTGCTTCCTCGGGCTTGGGCTGGGCGCCTTCACTTGTCGTCAATCCGTCGATTTTCGCCGCTTGCTCACACCGCTTCTGGTATTACTCCTGTTGCTGGCGATTCCATTCACCCGGCGCGCACTGGGCAGCATCAGCGAGATGCTCGGGTCTTTGGAAGGCGTGATGATCTGGCACCAGGCGATCAGTGAGCAACCGATCAAGACATTCGGATACGTTTTTCTGGGGCTTGCCACCACATTTTTACTCCTATTGTTAATCGCCGAGATATTCGTGCCCATCGGTCGATGTCTGGGAAGGCTGTTGGATGATCATCCGAATACCATTCGGGCCTACTCGGTCAACGTGATCGGAAGCCTGCTGGGGATTTGGGGATTCGTCGCCCTGAGCGTGCTGTATCTGCCGCCCGGGGTGTGGATGGCCCTGGCGGCTATGCTGCTGGTCCCCTTTTTGTGGCGTGGAAGCCATGCACGGCTCAACACGGGTCTTCTGTTCGGTTGCGTAGGGCTGGCCTGGATCGCCGGTCTGGATCAAAAGGCCATCAGCGTGCATTGGTCGCCCTATCAAAAACTCGTTCTGCGTGAAATCGAGGATCGCGAGGGGAAGGTGGGTGAGCTCTCGGTCGAAGTCAACAACACGGGTTTTCAGGCGATCGTGGACCTGCGAGAGGAGACGGTCTTGGCCGATCCGGAACGATACCCGCCCAAGATGCGCGGATGCAGCCAGTATGACTTGCCGTCGCTGCTGCACCCCCATCCGCAGAGCCTGCTCGCCGTTGGGGCGGGCACCGGCAACGACGTAGCAGGGGCCTTGCGACAGGGCGTGAAGGAGGTGGTCGCGGTGGAGATTGATCCCGCGATCATCGACATCGGCACGCGGCATCACCCGGAGAAGCCCTACGACTCGCCGCGCGTCACTGTTGTAAACGATGATGCGCGCAGCTATTTCGCGGGCTGTCGGCGCAAATTCGACGTGATCTCGTTTGGTCTGCTGGATTCGCACACGATGACTTCGATGACCAATGCCCAACTGGATCACTATGTCTATACGCGCGAAAGCATGGAGCAGGCGAAGTCGTTGCTGACCGAGCATGGGGTTGTTGTGCTGTCCTTCGCGGCCGTGAAGCCGTTTATCGAGGATCGCATCGCGGGAACGTTGCGAAGCGTCTTTGGGGAGGAGCCGATCTGCTTTGGATTGCCCTCAACGCATTATGGATGGGGCGGGACGATGTTCATCGCCGGCGATCTGGAAACCGCCCGTGAACAGATCGCCACGAATCGCCCGTTGGCGGCGATGGTTGCGGAGTGGCAACAGAAGTTCCCCGTGGCGCTTTCGTACACCACGCCGATCACGACCGACGATTGGCCCTACCTCTACCTGGAATCGCGACACATCCCGATCCTCTTCTTTTTTCTGGTGGGGCTGATGGCCCTGTTGATGTGGCGTTTTCAGAGAAAGTTGCAGATGCCGAATCTGCTGAAGAGCTGGTCGTTGAGCCACTGGCACTTTTTCTTTCTTGGCGCGGCCTTTCTGCTGCTGGAGGTTCAAAACATCAGCAAGGCGTCGGTGGTCCTGGGCAATACCTGGTGGGTGAGTGCGGTGATCATCTCCGGCGTCCTGATCATGGTTCTATTGGCCAATGCCATCACGGAACGGTTTCCCAACATTCCTCGGGGACCGGTCTATCTGGCGTTGTGCGGATCCTGTGTGATTTTGTATTTTGTAGATATTTCGCGGTTTGCCTCGATGCCCTTTGCCTCCAAGGCGATCATCGTGGGCGGCCTGACGACGCTGCCCATGTTCTTCAGCGGGCTTGTCTTTATCCGATCATTCTCGCTCACACCCAGCAAGCACGAGGCTCTTGGAGCGAACCTGATGGGCGCGCTGGCGGGGGCGCTGCTCCAATCGATCACCTATTGGAGCGGCATCAAGGCGCTGCTCTTGATCGTGACGGTCTTGTATCTGTTGGCGGCAATCACGGCAACGCTATCGACTCAGGATCGACGGGTCGGTCCGAATCCAGTTCCTGTTTGATGCACCACGGGGGCTGTGGGACGAGCCGGAAGAATGGTGGGCGGTGCCTACCCTACACAACTTTCAGGGCTGAGGACTAAACACGTTTGTTGGTTTTGCGTCGAGGCGCCGTGCTGCCTTTACGTGCGCCGGTCTTGCTCGTGCGTTTGGGCCTGGACTTGAGTGTCGTTTCGTAGAAGTCGATGAATTTCTTCGCCGGAACACGGCGGACCGCCTCGCCGACCACCTCTAGCGCCACGTCGTCTAATTTCCGGAAACGAACGCACGACTTTCCCATGTTCAGCTTTTTGCCGGTCCTGGTCCATGCGGTGCGGAACCAGGATTCGTGCTCGGGATCGCCGTATACGCACATCAGGGACATCGTCATGTAGTTCTTTTGCGACGCCAGACCGGCGAAGGGCAGCGGCTGTTTCGGATCGCAATGATAACCGGGGGGATAGACGCTGTGCGGCACATAGTAGCCGATCGCGCCATATTGCATCCCTTCGGCGTAGCCCTTTGGTAGGTTCTTGAGAATGACGGCGCGGACGGCTGAAAGCGTCTCGCGTCGATCTTCCGGGAGTTCGGCGAGGTACTGGTCCACCGTTTTGGCCTTGCTTTGCATGGTTGAATTGTACCAGAAACGGCGCCGAATTCAACATCGTTTCGATTCAACTCGCCCTCGATCCGCATTATCTGCGCTCCCCGGAGGGTATGCGATTGGGGCGATTCTTGCCGATATAGGTGTGTATTGGGTCGCGAGGCCCCAATTCAGGGCAAGGAATCTCAACTGCTATGCCGCCGGTTTCCAATTGGTGCGGCACAGTTGGGAAAACGTGCGTGTTTCGCGAGGCCATCGCCCGATACGTTGTTCCATAAGCCCGTTGAAACGGGCTAAGACAGATGGATGAGGGCACCGCGCCACCGGCCCTAAAGGGACCGGCCTGAAGCCCGCCTTCGGCGGGGAAGGCCGCTAAAGCGGCCTGATGTGTTATCCATGCCACCAAGTTCACTAAACACAGACGAAACCTGTGCCACTGGTTGCTAGAGGTTTGTGATGCCACTAAAAATCCATCTCACGTGCCGAAACCGATCCACACTGATTGCCGGGATGTTTTTAACCGTATGCCTGTCATCCGTTTCATCTACATGGGCCATTCCAACGGCGAGTTTTCAGGGGCTGGGCGATCTGCCGGGTGGGAACTTCAACAGCCGGGCGAACGGAGTATCGGCCGACGGTGGGGTTGTCGTGGGTCGCGGTTGGTCGTCAACTGGTTTTGAAGCCTTCCTGTGGACGGAAGCCGGCGGAATGATCGGGTTGGGTGATCTGCCGGGTGGAGCCCTTATCAGCAGTGCGATCAGAGTCTCGGCCGACGGCTCTGCGGTGGTTGGACTTGGCGAATCCTCCTTGGGCGGGGAGGCGTTTTGCTGGACGGCCGCCAATGGCATCTTCGGCCTGGGTGATTTGCCGGGAGGCGTGGATTCCAGCATTGCCTTCGCCGCATCGGCCGACGGCCTGGTCGTTGTCGGCAACAGCGCCTCCGCCTCGGGTAGCAACGAGGCCTTTCGCTGGACCGAGACCGGCGGCATGGTGGGTCTGGGGGATCTGCCCGGCGGTATCTTTAAGAGCGCTGCTCACGATGTTTCCGCCGACGGCTCGGTCGTCGTGGGAAGAGGAAACTCTTCGATGGGTGAGGAGGCCTATCGATGGACGCAATCGGATGGCATGGTTGGCCTGGGATTCCTGACAACCGTATCTCCATTCAGCCAGGCCAATGCGGTAACGCCAGACGGATTGATCGTCGTGGGTGAGTCCCATTCCGACCTGGTGATTTCAGGGAATGAGGCATTTCGGTGGACGTCTGAAACGGGAATGGTCGGTCTGGGGAGCCTGCCAGCCGCATCGAACAACCGTGCCCTGGCGGTCTCGGTGAATGGCGTCGTGATTGTGGGCGAGAGCACGTTCAGTACGGGGACACAGGCATTTATTTGGGATGTCACCCTTGGGATACGAAATCTGCAGGATGTCATGGTCAATGATTTTGGCCTGAACCTGACCGGTTGGACGCTGCTGTCCGCCACGGGCATCTCCGACGACGGCCAGACGATCGTGGGCGTCGGCATCAACCCGAGTGGGGACAACGAGGCCTGGATCGCGTTTCTACCGCTTCCGGATGCCGACGGTGACGGGATTCCGGACAACATAGATGTATGTCAATCTACACCGATCGGTGAGCCGATCGACACCGTCGGCTGTGGTTGTGTGACTGAAGACACCTCGAAACCGATTGTCATCTGTCCGGCTGATAGGAGTCTTTCAGCGGATCCGGGTGCGTGCACCGCCTCGAATGTCAATCTCGTGATGCCCGCCACGAGTGACAACTGCGGGGTTGCCAGCGTGACCCACGATGCGCCGGTCGCCTTTTCCGTGGGTGATACAATCGTCACGTGGACGGTGACCGACATGAGCGGGAACACCGAAACCTGTCAGCAAAGGGTGACTGTGACAGATGATGAGGCGCCGACGCTGGTCTGTTCGGAGGCAGCCGGTCTTCCCACCGATACAGGCGCCTGTATTGCATCGAGCGTCAACCTCGTCTCACCCACCACGAGCGACAACTGCGGCGTGGCTTCGGTGACGAACGATGCGCCGATGACATTGCCTACCGGCGACACGATGGTGAACTGGACCGTGACCGACATGAGCGGGAACGTTTCAAGCTGCCAGCAGACGGTGACGGTGACGGACGAAGAACCTCCCGTGATCACGGTTTGCCC
>JBHHUV010000002.1:0-24440 GCA_046754005.1 Phycisphaerae bacterium
GGGTGCGGATCCACGGCGAGAGGTGGCGGCGCTGGGCGTAGCGGCCGAACTTGTCATGGACGTAGCACTGTTGGAGGGTGGTGTCGGTGCGATGGGGATCGGCGAGGCCGATGTCGGAGCCGACCTGCTGGAGCAATCGCCAGTCGACCTTGAGGGCGTCGATGGGGATGTTTTCGTCCTTGCTCACGGGGCCGAGGACCAAGGCCGCATCGTACTTGGACAACAGTTCTGCTCGTATATTTCTCCACTTGGCTGGATCGTCCACAACGGTGATCGAGTCGCAGCGGACGCGTTCGAGTACGCCCTGTGGTGTGGATGGATAGACCGATGCGGCGAAGAGGGCGTTGAGATTGCGAAGGTGGTATTGGATCGTGTCCTCGATGCAGAAGGTGTCGACCATGTTCGGGGTTGACCGGAAGGCCTCGTATCGGTCCCGGGAGACGATCACGCCCACGGCCAGTGCCCGGATGGGTTCGACGAATGTATTGTTCCAGCGGGCGATCTCCGGCATCTTCCCGTCGGGATCGATCTCGACGCGGAGGGTGTGGGGGCCTTCCTGCCAGGTCCACGAGAATTCGATCGGTCGCTCCGCGCCCGGTTTCAACGATGGGAGCGTCAGGCCCGCCACATCCTTACCATCGATCTGGACACGGCAGGGGACCGGCGAGGAGGCCTTGGCCCCGGCGTTCAGGATGTGGACGCGGAAATCCGCTTTGTCGCCGGCCTTCGGGCTGCGGGGGAGGGATTGCGGATCCACGTTCAACTTGCTCAATCCGTCTTCCGTTACGACGTGCTTGCGCCAAATTGATCGCGGCCCCCGCTCGACGTAGGCGACCGTCAGGTCGGGGAGGTCGGGCTTGGCTTTGAGGCGGTCCGAGCGGCGGGTCTCGAACAGGGCGACTTCGGAGAGGGGATAGACTGTGACGTGACCGGCGGCGTCGTAGAGCAGAATTTCATCGGCCCATTCGAGAACCTTGCCGCTGTAGCGGGCGCCGCTCTCGAGGGTGAGCAGGTCGGCGTAGTGGCGATCGCCTGACTCGAACCGGTAGGGGAACAGGTTTCGATCGGAGCCGAACGGTTTACACGCGGCTTCGGGGGGGGCGGCGCTCGCCGCGTTTCCATTGAGTCCGGGGAGAAGCATTAAGAAGACGATCAGTATCGAACGCATATGTACGGTCCTCCTGAACAAGCGGCGGTAGTGATTCGCCATGCACCTGTGCCGATGATCGGCTGCCCAGGGACATGCTATCGTTGGGAGATGATAACCGGATGAGCGTGCAACCTAAAACCCGTGTCGCAGGATCGCACCCTGCGACACGCCCCTGTTGGAAACCGGAGCCACTTCGCTCGGATCGCACTGCTTGAAGCAGTGGCACACATGGACGCACCGGTTGGAAAACGGTGTCCTGTTTCGCTCGCCATGCCCGCGCTTCGCTTGGGCATGCCACCCATAAGAGATGATTACCGGATTATTCTTCGAGGTGGGTGCGGAGGGTGGTTTGCATGGCTTCTGCCCGGCCGGGTTCGTACTGGCCGGCATTCCATCGGTAGCCGAGACCGTCGCGCTCGATGCGGGGGATGAGGTGGAAGTGGAGGTGGAAGACGGCCTGTCCGCTGGAGGCGCCGGTGTTCTGGAGGAGATTCAGACCGGTGGCGTTGACCGATTGTATGACGGCTTCGGCAAGGCGGGGGAGGTGTGATGTCAATTCGGCGAGTACGTCGGCGGGGATATCGCGGATGTCCTGGCAGTGGTGCTTGGGGATGAGCAGGGTGTGGCCCGGGGCGAGGGGGTTGATGTCGAGGAAGGCGAGGCAGGCTTCGGACTCGAAGACGCGAAGGGAGGGGATCGAGCCGGCGGCGATTTTGCAGAAGATGCAATCGGGATCCTGCATGGG
Organism: Phycisphaerae bacterium; assembly: GCA_046754005.1. Lineage (GTDB taxonomy): Bacteria > Planctomycetota > Phycisphaerae > UBA1845 > UTPLA1 > CAYXGR01. Next base: position 1,896 of record JBHHUV010000002.1, read on the forward strand.
CATCTCTCTAGTCGTCGATCGTCGAGTCGGGGCATACGTTCGCTGATTCGCGCGATCAACAGATGGGTCTGATGGCCCATCCTACCCGGCTGCCCGCATACTCACCCGTCACGATAAGGCCGTGCCGTGTAAGCATGGCACCCGGCGATCAACAGATGGGTCTGATGACCCATCCTACTCGGTTTCGGGTTGATTCTCTTCGACCTGGGGATTTGCCTCGGCTGCGCCTTTTGTCTCGGTGCGTTTGCGCGATTTCCTGGGCTTCTTGCCCTCGGCGAAACGGATTCGACTGAGGGCCTTCTGACGGCGCAATCCGGTTGTCTTTTTGGTGCCGCGTGCGGCAGGTGCTTCATCCTCCTCGCCGACGAGCTGAAGGATGGCCAGATCGCTGTTGTCGCCGATGCGACGTTTGGCGAGGCGGATGATCCGGGTGTATCCGCCGGGGCGATCCTCGTAGGTCGGGGCGATCTCGGTGATGAGTTTATGGACGACCGACTGTGCGACGAAGGGAATCTTCTTCTTGTTGTAACCGGCGGGAACACGACCCGTGCGATTGCGGCGGCCGGATCGTGTGATCATTACCTTGCGGCGCTGGGAATCGCTCATTTGTTCGTACTTTTCCTCTTCCTCGCGGTTGAGGATGGCTCGATCATTCAACAAGGCCGTCACCTGTTGGCGACTCTGCAGGGTGCCTTTTCGGGCGATCGTGATGAGCCGTTCGACGAAGGGCCGAACGACCTTCGCCTTGGAAAGCGTGGTTTCGATTTGGCCGTATTGGAACAGGCTCTGGGCCATGTTGCGGCGCATGGCTTTGAGGTGGGCCGGCGTACGCGACAGGTGTTTTTTGGCAACTCGATGCCTCATCTTGAATACTCACTTCCCGGGTGATGGAGAACCTCGCGCGACATCTTCGGGCGGCGAACTCCTTATCCCGCGTCTTTTGGTGCCGAGCCCACCTCGGAATTGGCGGGCGTATCCGTTGAAACCGTGGTCTGTGATTCGGACGGCGGTGGAAAATCCTGTCCGGTCGGCTTGCTCATTGTCCCCGAATCCAGCGGTGGAATGCCGGAGAGACTGGAAGCAGACCCCCTGCTGAATCCGCTTGAGCTGAGTGGTGAATCGATCTGATCTCGCTCCCCGCCATCGGCCATGGGTTGCTCGATTTTGTCCTGCTCATCAGAAGACCCCATCCCCTCGGCATCCTCCGGAGTGACCAGGGACAGTCCGTGATCGGCCAGTTTCTTCTGGACCTCACGGAGCGAGGTTCGGCCGAAACTTCTGAGATTCAACAGGCTGACGGTATCGTAACTCAGCAACTCACCGACCGTATTGATGTTGGCCGAGGTAAGGCAGTTGTTCGATCGAACGGAGAGTTCCAGAGCGGAAATGGGCATTGCCAGCTTGGCCGCGTCCGCGTCGCCATGGGATGAAGGCTCATCCGAACCGGCATCCTTGTCGGAGGCTTCCAAGGCCAGGCCGCTTCCCAACTCGAAACGCTGGACAAAGGGATTGAGATGCTTCCGAAGAATCTTGGCCGATTCGACGAGGGCCATCTTCGGCGTGACGGTACCGTTGGTCCAGATTTCCATGATCAGGCGATCGAAATTCGTCCGTTGGCCCACGCGCGTGTCCTCAACACGGTAGCGGACGCGCGTGACCGGAGAGAAGACCGAATCGACGTGGATAATGCCGATCTCCTGCTCTTCACTGTCGCGCTCGGCTTTGTGCTCCTCCGCGGTGACGTAACTTCGGCCCCGGGCGACGACCAGCTCCATCTCGAAAGAGATATCGTCTGTCAGGGTGGCCAGCACGTGGTCGCCCTGAACGACTTTCAGCGCCGGATCGACCTCCAGATCGGAAGCCAGGACCGGCACGGTCTCTCCCGACTTGCCCTTGACCGACAGACGCATCGTCTTGGGTGAGTCCGACGTCGACTCCACGATCATGGACTTGATGTTCAGGATGATCTCGGTGACATCTTCCATCACACCTGGGATCGTCATGAACTCGTGATCGGCGCCCTTGATCTTGACCTGGGTGACGGCGGCGCCTTCCAGGGACGACAATAAAATTCGGCGGAGGCTGTTGCCCACCGTCGTGCCGAAACCCCGTTCGAACGGCTCGATGATAAATCGGCCGTATCCGCCCTTGCTGGCGGCGTCATCCTGCATCAGACGCGTCGGTAATTCCAAACCACGCCAACGAATTCGCATCGCAATGACCTCCAGGATCGAAATCGTGATCCACTACACCAATCGACCAGACCGAGAATAGCCGCAAGCAGCTATGATATATCCAACGCCGTCTCTAAGAGTGCATCCTCAAGTCCTGAGACTACTGACAGATCGTTCGGACGAGACCGGCGAGACGTTGATGTTTCCCATTTGATAAACAACAACAAAAACAACTAACAACAACAAAAACAACAACTACAACTACGCACCGGCGGGACGCCGATGCTCCCCTGGGATTGGAAGCGCTTTATACCCTGCGTCTCCGACGCGGCCTGCATCCATTGTGTGGCAGCGGTGTGATGTCCTCGATGGACTGAATCCGGATGCCACCGGCCTGAAGACCTGAAATCGCGGACTCCCTGCCGCTGCCGGGGCCCTTGACCCTCACCTCGACCTCGGTCAGGCCGAACCGTTTCGCGGCATGGGCCGCGGTCTCACCGGCGCGCTGGGCCGCGAAGGGGGTGCTCTTCCGGGTTCCTTTGAAACCGACCGTCCCGGCCGATGCCCAACACAGCGTTTCACCGTTGTAGTCGGTGATCGTGATCATCGTGTTGTTGAACGTCGACCTCACATGGGCAATGCCCCGGGTCACATGCCGCCGAACTTTGCGTTTTCCGCTTTTTGCCACTATTTAATCATCTCCCGCCGGGAATCGCCGGTACCTGTCGCGATCCATCAATAGAAATCATTCTGAAACCATCATGCTTGGATACACAGAGTTCCCCAGGTGTTCCTGACGAAATTCTGCCGGTCTTTCCATAACTCCAAGCCCGGCTGAAGCCGGCTGATGATGTTCCGCCGTACTGTGATCCACCGACTGAAGTCGGTGGCAAACGTGTGTCGGCCAAAGCCGACTCCGGGGTCAACTTCTCAATTCCTTGACGCCCTTCTTGCCGGCGACCGTCTTCTTCGGCCCCTTGCGTGTTCGGGCGTTTGTCTTGGTTCGCTGTCCGCGCACGGGCAACCCGCGTCGATGCCTCAGGCCGCGATAACATTGAATATCCCTGAGCCGAGCCACATTTTGTGCCACCTGGCGACGCAACTGACCTTCGACCACATAGTTTCGATCGATGATCAATGCCATCCGGCTGATCTGATCCTCGGTCAGATCCTTGGCGCGGATGTCGTGTTCGATCCCCGCTTCCTTCAGGATCATCCTGCTGAATTTGGGCCCGACCCCATAGATGTAGGTCAACGCGATCACAACACGCTTGTCATTGGGTATGTCAACACCGGCGATACGTGGCATATAAGTTCGCTCCCGGACCGATCGAATCAGCCGTCTTATCCCTGTCGTTGTTTGTGCCTTGGATCCGATGAACAGATCACGCGCACGATCCCCTTACGCTTGACCAACTTGCAATTCTCGCATATGCGTCTGACACTCGATCGAACTTTCATGATTCAGTTTCCAGTTTCCAGTTTCCAGTAGCTAGTTTCCAGTTGAACCGTGGAACGAGAAGGGATTCTCGTTCCAGCGGTTTCCATTTGTACCAAGGGAACGAGAAGGGATTCTCGTTCCAGCGGTTCTCGTTCCAGCGGTTCTCGTTCCAGCGGTTCTCGTTCCAGCGGTCCAGCGGTTTCCAGTTTCTATCTTCCGTCCGTCAGGATATCGATGCCGTCGGACGTGATGGCGACTGTGTGTTCAAAATGCGCCGACAGGCTGCCATCCTTCGTGACCTGTGGCCATCCGGTTGAATCACCGGTGGTTACCTCGCGTGAGCCAGCGTTGACCATGGGCTCGACCGCAATGACCAGACCGGGCTCCATTCTGAAATCCTGGTTTCGCTGTTGTCGATCCGTATAGTTCGGAACCTTCGGCTCCTCGTGCATCTCCTGTCCGATTCCGTGTCCGACAAATTCACGAACCACCGAAAAACCCGATGATTCTACATGCTTTTGGATGATTCCGCCAATCTCGCTCCAGAGGCGACCCGGCCGCATCTCATCCAGGGCCAAAGCCAGGGCCTCGGACGTCACTTTTAACAGCCGATTGGCCTCGGGCTCCACCTGGCCGACCCGAAGCGTCGTCGCGGCATCCCCGCAATAGCCCTTCAGCCGAACACCACAGTCCACGCTGATGATGTCCCCCTCGACCAGTACCCGATCGTCCGGGATTCCATGGACGACCTGCTCGTTCACGCTGGCACAAATGGCCGCGGGGAATGGAAACCGGGTAGCCGGCGAGGTGACTCCCTTGAAAAGGGCCACGCCGCCCTTCGATCGAATCACCTCTTCCGCCAGGCGATTCAGTTCCGCAACCTGGATGCCGGGGCGGACCTGCTCTCGCATTCGCTCATGAACCTGATGCACAATACGACCCGCCGCGCGCATCAATTCGATCTCGCGCGCGCTTTTGAGCACGGCCATCGACGGACCGGACCGGGTCTTGTGCGTCAGGGTTGGCTTTCTCATACGATGGTTCCTGTTCAAACGTCTCCCGGTCTCTCGAAAGGGGGCAAACTTCCGGTCATTTCGGCTCGACACCGTCATCTGCCGGGACACGCTTTGCTGATCAATTCGGCGACTTCGTCGGCGGTCCCCTCGCCGGAAATCGGCCTCAATACGCCCTGGTCACGGTAATAAGCCACCAATGGCTTTGTCTGTTCGTGATACGTCGTCAGCCTCTGCCGAACGACGTCCGGTTCGTCATCGCGCCGACGCATCAGCGCCTCGCCGCAATCGTCACAGAGTCCCGATTCTTTCGGCGGCGAAAAGGTATCGTGGTAGATTCGGCCGCACTTCGAACAGGACTTGCGACCGGTCAATCGACGAACGACACTCTCATCACCGACTTCGATGCTGATCACCGCGTCGATCTTCAGCCCCATCTCGACAAGGCGGGTATCCAGTCCTTCAGCCTGAGCCATGGTCCGTGGGAAACCATCCAGCAGGAACCCTCGGGATGCCGTCTCGCGACCGATGTGGTCCGCCATCATCGAAAGGATCAAGTCGTCCGGAACCAAAGCGCCTCGATCCATGAATACCTGGGCACGAATACCCAGATCGGTTTTCTCCTTCCGCTCCGCCCGCAGGATGTCGCCACTGGAAAGATGCGCCAGCCCGTCGGCTCGCGCGATCCGCGCCGCCTGGGTGCCTTTTCCGGCGCCAGGCGGCCCCAGGAGAACGAGATTCACGCGTAGGCTCCCTTGATGCGACCGCCCCCGTCGGGGCCGAGGAAACCGCCGTAGTTTCGCATGATCAGGTTGGCCTCGATCCGCTGTACGAGATCGAGACCGACGCTGACAACGATCAAAAGTCCAGTCCCTCCGAGAAACGATGAGACGGATACCGGGATGCCCATGGCCGTCGTCACGATCTGCGGAATGATGGCGATGATGGCGAGGAAGCCGGCCCCGACGTAGGTAATCCGCGTCATGACGGTTTCGAGATAGTCGGCGGTGCGTTTGCCGGGTCGGAGACCGGGGATAAAGCTTCCGTTGTCGCGGAGGGAATTGGCCATCTCCTTGGGTTGAAACTGGACGGTTGTCCAGAAGTAGGCGAAGAAATAGACCATGCCGACATAACTGGCGACATAGAGGAAACTGGCCCCTCCCCGAAATTCGGAGGCGAGGGTGTTGAGCACAATGTTGCCCTGAAAGAATTCGGCGAGCCAACTGAACATCAGGCCCGGGAAGATCAGGAGGCTGCTGGCGAAGATGATCGGCATGACGCCGCCGTGGTTGACCCGCAGGGGCAGGTAGTTTCGTTGTCCGCCGTACATCTTTCGGCCGCGCATCTGCTTGGCTTGCTGGATGGGGATCCGGCGCTGTCCCTGAGTGATGAGAATCGACCCGGCCACGACGCCGATAAAGGCCGCGAGGAGAAAGATGATCTTGGCAGGCCCCATCTCGGCGTCGCCGCCGACCTCGATCGAGGCGTTGCGGAAGACCCAGAGGACGGCCTGGGGCATCCGTGCGACGATGTTGGCCATGATGATGAGGCTGATGCCGTTGCCGATACCGTATTCGTCGATCTGCTCACCGAGCCACATCAGGAACATCGTCCCCGCTGTCATGCTGGTGACGCCGATCAACCAGAAGGCCATCGGCGGGCCGAAGCCGGTCTCCCAATCGCTGAATTCGGCGAACACGAGATTCTGTTTGCCGATGTAACTTAACCAGAAGGCGGACTGGATCAGGCAGATTCCGACTGTCGCATAGCGCGTGTATTCCTGTATCTTCTTGCGGCCGATCTCGCCTTCCTGCCGCAGCTTTTCCAGTGCGGGGACGACGGTTCCGAGAAGCTGGAAGATAATTGAGGCCGAGATGTAGGGCATGATGCCCAGGCCGAAAATGGTGCTCTGCTGGAGATTACCACCGGTGAACATCGAGAAGTATTCGGTCAGTTGTTCGATGCCGCCGCCGGAATCGCCGGAGTTTTTCATGTTCTGAAAGTGCCTGGACAACTCGGTCTGGTCGACGCCCGGAATCGGGACATAGAGACCGACTCGATATACGGCCAGAAGCGCGACCGTGAAAATGACCTTCTGCCTGAGTTCGGGAACTTTGAAAATGTTTAAGAATGCCGAAAGCATCGTATCAGCTCGCGTATATGTTTAAGAATACCGAAGGCATCGTGCAACCACCCGATTTACGGGGTTTCCATTGAGACATGTGGCAAACGGACCCAACACGTGGATCGATTGATTGAAATCCGCTCCCTTGACCTATGTTGACACGTGAAGAAATCGGACTCGAAGCCAAACTGCCGTGTGGCCGTGGGGTCATCCCTCGGTCGAATCGGCTTGATCCGGTTTCACCGGAGCCTGTCCCGTCTTCTTGTCGCTTTTTTCTTTCTTGATTTTCTTCTCGGCTTTCACGCCCTTCTGTTTCGAGCCGGCATCCGCCTTGGCATCCGTCTTCGATTGATCCTTGGGGCGTTTGATGAACTTCTTCTTGGGTTTCGGCGCCAACCACTTCACGCCGCCGCCGGCGTCTTCAATTTTACGAACAGCCGAGGCACTGAATCGGTGTGCTTCTACCGTCAGCTTTTTGTCCAATTCGCCATCACCGAGCACCTTAATCCGCTTGTAGCGATCGCGAATCAGGCCATGCTCCTCCATGGAGGCCGCCGTTACGGTGCTGCCATTCTCGAACAACCGGGCGAGATCATCCACGTTGACCACCTGATAGACTGTTCGAAAACGGGCATTGTTGAACCCGTACTTCGGAATACGGCGAAAGAGGGGAAAACCACCGCCCTCGGCCAAGGTAGTGGCGCGATAGCCGGAGCGTGCGCCGGCGCCCTTGTGGCCGCGGCCGCTGGTCTTGCCGCTGCCGCTACCCTTTCCACGGCCGACACGCTTCCGCTTCGGCTTGGCAAATTGAGTTACATCGGTAATGTTCATGGTGATTCCAGGGGTCAGTTCAATTCACGGTCGAAACGCCCCGGAGGGATTCGACGGTCTTTCGGCTGCGCAACGACAACAAGGCTTGAAATGTCGCCTTGACCAGATTCTTCGGGCTGGTCGATCCATGTACCTTTGTCAGGCAATCGCCGACGCCGGCCAGTTCCAAGACGGCTCGCACACTGTGGCCGGCTATGACGCCGGTTCCCTCGCGTGCCGGCAGGAGCAGGACGCGACTCGATCCGAACCGGCCCTGAATCTCGTGCGGAATGGTGGAACCCTGCAACTGGACCGGCCGCAAAGTCTGGGAGGCCTGCTTCCGTGCCTTTTCGACCGCGGAGGGTACCTCGTTTGCCTTGCCGTAGCCGACGCTGACGCGGCCGTTTCTATCTCCCACGACGACCAGGGCAGCGAAACTGAATCGACGTCCGCCTCGGACTACCTTGGAACAGCGGTAGATCTTGACACAGTTGTCGTCATACCCCGGCCCTTCATCGGGCTCTTTTTTACGTTGCCTGTCGTTTGCCACTTAAAACTCCAAGCCGGCTTTTCTCGCCGATTCGGCCAGGGCCGCCACGCGGCCGTGATAACGCATTCCGTTCCGATCGAAGGAAATAGTCCGGATCCCCTTCATGCGTGCCCGTTCCGCAATCATCTGTCCCACTTTGGCGGCGGCTGCGCAGTTGCCGCCGTATTGGATCGTATCTCGCAGATCTTTCGAGCGGGTACAGGCATTGCAGAGGGTCGTTCCACTGATGTCGTCAATCAGTTGGGCGCTGATATTGCGATGGCTGCGCGACACGCTGAGCCGCGGTCTGTCGGGCGTCCCGAAGACCCGCCGGCGAACCCTTCGGCGGCGGCGAAGCTGTGCCACTTTAATTTTCTTTGACTGATTCATGGTTTCACCTGCAATCACACGCGCCGCCAATCGCCACGCGTTTCAGGATGCACTCTCAAGCCATCGGCCAGTTTCAGCCTGAGACCGGCGAAACGCCGATGCACCCCTGGTATTAACCTCCGGCGCCGGCGAAGGCCTTGCCCGCCTTACGACGGATCCGTTCGCCTTCGTAGCGTATGCCCTTGCCCTTGTAAGGCTCCGGTGGGCGGGCATCCTTGATGGTTCGGGCAAACTGGCCCACCACCTGCTTGTCGATCCCGCTGACGGTCAACTTGGCGGGTGTCTCGTCGCCCCGGGTTGCTGCTACCTCAATGTCCACCTTGACTCCGTCCGGAATCTTGAGTTTGACGGTATGGGAGAAGCCAACTTTCATCTCCAAGGTGTTTCCGGAGACGGCACAATTGTAGCCCGTCCCGTAGATTTCCATGCGCTTCAGATAGCCATCGGTGACGCCGACAACCATGTTGTTCAACAGGGCGCGGGTCAGGCCGTGAAAGGCGCGTTGCTGGGACGTATCGGCCGAACGCGTGACGACCAGGGCGCTTTTCGCCTGATCATGGGCGACTTGGATGCCCTCGGGATGCTCAAAGGCGAGGTTGCCCTTGGCCCCGGAGATGCTCACGCGGCGCGCCTGAATGTCCACCTTCACACCCGAAGGCAGGGGGATCGGTTTTTTTCCGATTCGAGACATTCTCAAAAATCCCTGATTGTGTCGCCCCGACAGTGCGGGGACGCTAGTAAACCGTGCAGATTAACTCGCCGCCGAGACGCTGCCGGCGACACTTTCTATCACTCATTACACCGTGGCTGGTTGAGAGGATGGCGATGCCGAGGCCGTTTAACACCTTGGGGATCTCGTCGACACCGACAAACCTGCGGCAGCCGCCCTTGCTTTCTCGCTTGAGGTGGGTGAGGACCTGTTCGCCTCGGGGGCCGTACTTCAGCTTCAGTCGAATCTTGCCCTGACAGCCGTCGTCGATCTCGTCGATATCCTCTATATAGCCCTCGTCCTTCAGCACATGGCCGATTGCCAGCTTGAGCTTGCTCCTGGGGACCATGACCTGTTCGGAGTGGTTCCGAACCGCATTCCGAACGCGGGTCAACATGTCAGCTACGGGATCACTCCACATGGTGTCTCATCCTCTTTATCCCTGGCAACGAGATCGCGATCCGATCACCAACTGGCCTTGCGAACGCCGGGTATCTTGCCACCGAGCGCCAAGGATCTGAAACAAATACGGCACAATTGAAACTTGCGATAGACCGCTCGGGGTCGGCCACACAGTTGACAACGCGTATAGCCCTGAACCTTGAACTTGGGTTTCTTCGCGGCTTTGACGATCAAGCTCTTTTTTGCCATGAGCCTTTGATGCTCCTCATGCGTCGTGCGATCCGTGTGCGGGGACACCCCACGCCGGATCCGGACGGCTATGCGGCCTTGTCGGCATCTGTTTTCCGAAACGGCATCCCCAACAGGGTCAATAATTGCCGGCTGTGACTGTCGTTGGCCGCGCTGGTTACAATCGTGATATTCATACCCTGCTGAAACTGAACCTTGTCGGGATCGACCTCTGGGAAGACCGTCTGCTCGGTGATGCCCATATTGTAATTCCCACGGCCGTCAAAGCTCTTGGGATCGAGGCCGCGAAAGTCGCGAATACGCGGAATGGCCACGGCGATCATCCGATCGAGAAATTCGAACATCCGACGGCCGCGCAGGGTGACTTTCAGGCCGATTTCGTAACCCTGGCGGAGCTTGAAATTCGAAACGCTCTTTCTTGCCCGGCAGACGATCGGCATCTGACCGGCAATCACGGCCAGCTCCTTTTGAGCGGCGGGGAGGCGTCCTTTTTCCTGGAGCGCCTTGCCGAGGCCCATCGATAAGACGATCTTTTCGAGACGGGGAATCTCGAGCGCATTTCGAAAGCCCAACTCCTTCTGAAGGGCCGGGGCCACTTCCTTCTTATATTTCTCCATCAAACGCGACATGATTCGTTCCCGAAGCGGCACTTCTCGCCGCTTGAACTGGAGCCTATGTCTTTGCTGCTCGCTTGACCTGGTCGAGGACCGTTCCGCCCCGGGTCGTGCGACGCTTGGATACCATCTTTCCCGACTGATCCCGCTCGATCTCGAAGTGAATCCGGCTACCGTGGCCGGTCTTCGGATCGATGGGCAAGACGTTGGAAACGTGGACCGGTGCCTCCTTCTGGATTCGCCCGCCCTGCGGGTTCTGGCGGCTCGGCTTCAGATGGCGGTAGACCATGTTGACGCCCTCGATCCAGACGCGGCTGGTGCGCGGATCGATACGGAGCACCTTGCCCTGTTCACCCTTGTGATCGCCGGTCGAGACTTCGACGCGATCGCCTTTTCGTACTTTTGCCGCCATCGTTCAATTTCCAGTGCTCGAACAATCCGAGTTACATCTACCACCGGGCCGTATGTTATACGACCTCGCTTGCCAGAGAGACGATCTTCATGAAGCCCTTCTCACGCAATTCACGTGCGACGGCGCCGAAGATTCGTGTTCCCTTGGGGTTTTTTTCGTCATCAATAATGACTGCCGCGTTGCTGTCGAAACGGACGTAGCTGCCGTCCGGCCGGCGAACCGGAAACTTGGTCCGGACGATGACGGCCTTGATCTTGCGCCGGGTGGATCGCTCCTTACGCGTATTGCCGACGTAGCAATCACTGTTCGGGAGGGCCTTCTTGACCGTACACACGACAATGTCGCCCACGCCCGCGGTACGCCGGGTATAGTTGCCGCGACCGGTCGAGCCGCCCAGGACACGAATCACCAATGCCCGCTTGGCGCCGGTGTTGTCCGCGATGTCCAGTACACTTTCTGCCTGTATCATGCTCGTCGCACCTGTAAGATCAGACGCCCTTCGCCTTGCGAACCCGCTTCAGCAATCGCCAGGACTTGGTCTTGCTGATCGGTCGGCATTCCACGATTTCGACGACATCTCCGCAAATGGCCTCATTCTTCTCGTCGTGTGCGTGGAGGATCGTCTTCCGCTTCAAATATTTGCCGTACTTCGGATGCCTCATGAGCCGGTCGATCCGCACCTTGATCGTCTTGTTGCGGGCATCACTTTCCACTACACCGATCCGGCTGCGCCGAGCCGATCGTGCCCGCGATTCCTGCTTGACAGCCGATTGTGTTTCAGTCGATTCCGCCATTACCGATCCGATTCATTCATGTTGATGTTCATGTTGATGATACCTACTTCATCGCGCCGACGGACTCCTGATGGGCCTGTTTCTGCTCGATGTTGGTTTCTCCTCGTTGCCGCATCACGGTCAAGACCCGGGCGATGTCCCGCTTGGTCTTGCCGAGTTGCGATGAATCCTCCAGCTTTTCCGTCACGGCCTGGCTTCGCAGGTCGAACAGATGGCGTCGAAGCCGCTCCAATTCCGCATGAAGCTCGTCAGCCTTCAATTCTCTTATGTCCGCGATCTTCATCCGTCGAACTCTTTCATTCGTCTAAACATTGTGCCGACGCGCCACGAATCGGCAGCGATACGGCATCTTGTGGGCCACCCGGTTGAAGGCTCGTCGAGCCACATCCTCTTCCACACCGCCGATCTCGAAGAGCATGGTGCCCGGCTTGACGACGGCCACCCAGTGATCGACCTCGGCCTTGCCCTTGCCCATGCGCTGTTCGAGCGGTTTGGCACTGACACTCTTGTGCGGGAAGATGCGGATGATGACGCGACCTTGGCGCTGCAGGAAGTGCGTCGCAGCCATTCGACCCGCTTCGATCTGGCGGCCGGTGATCCAGCCGCTCTCCAACACCTGAAGGCCGAAATCTCCGTAGGCCACGGTATTGCCGCGCGCGGCCTTCCCCTTGACTTTGCCCCGGTGCTGCTTGCGATATTTCACTCTGGCCGGTAATAGGGCCATGGCGATTCACTCCTGTGCGCCGATTTTTCGGCACACGCTACTTTTTTCACTAGGCGCGACCGCGCCGCCCGCCGCGCCGCTGGGGCTCGCCTTCCTCAATTTCTTCGCCGTAGGGGCCTTTGTATAACCAGACCCGGACGCCGATGGCTCCATAGGTGGTGAAACTGGTGGCCTCGCCGTAGTCCACGTGGGCCTGAAGCGTCTGGGCCGGGACCGAACCGCGGCGCTGGGTTTCGACCCGCGACATCTCGGCTCCGCCAAGGCGGCCCTTGCAGATGATCTTGACGCCCAAGGCCCCCGCCGTCATGGCCGCATCACATCGCATCTTGATCGCACGCCGAAAGCTGGCTCGACGCTTGAGCTGGGAGGCGATGTCCAGGGCGAGCAGTTGTGCGTTCAGATCGGGGTTTTTGATCTCGACAATGTTGACGCTGACTTTGCGGTCGATCATGTCCTCGATCTCTTCACGGACCTTGTCGACCTCGGCGCCCTTGGGGCCGATGACCATGCCCGGCCGAGCGGTGGAGAGGAAGATTTTCACTTCGTCCCGGGTTCGCTCGATCTCCACCTTTGAACAACCGGCGAAGGGCGGGGTTCGATTCAACCGCTTATCGAGGAGCTTGCGTATCTTCTGGTCCTCGATCAGAAACTCGGCGTAGGCCGGCTTCGGCGCGAACCAGCGTGAGCGCCAACTCTCCGTCACGCCTATACGAAATCCTAATGGATGTACCTTTTGTCCCATAGCTTACGACACCCTCGGCCCTTCACCCACGGTCACGACAATATGGCTCGTTCGTTTCATGATCGGATGAGCTCGACCGCGATCCTTGGGGCGAAATCGCTTGATCGTCGGGCCTTCATCCACGCGGGCCTCGTGCACATAGAGACTTCGCACATCGGCCTCCTGCTCGTCGGCATCGGCCATGGCCGTCCGCAAGACCTTGTCTACCAGGACGCAGGCTCGCTTCCGCGTGAATTTCAGCAGGTCCAGGGCCTCGCTCGCCGGTCGGTCGGCGATGAGCTGAGACACGAGCCGAGCCTTTCGGGGGCTGATCCTGGCGTAGCGATGTCTGGAGGTCCATGATGCCATCGTCTCTTGCTCCATCGGTCCCGTCGCGGCACTCGCCGGCGACTACTTCCGCTTGGCGGCGGTATGCCCTCTGAATATACGCGTCATGCTGAACTCGCCGAGCTTGTGGCCGACCATGTCCTCGGTCACAAAGACCCGGTTGAACACCTTGCCGTTGTGAACCTCGAAGGTTCGACCGACAAACTCCGGCGGGATCGTACACCGCCGGCACCAAGTCTTGATCGGTTCGTGGCTGCCGGCGTCGATCGCCTTCTGGACCTTCTCATACAGTCGAGGATCGACGTAGGGGCCCTTCTTTAAGCTTCTTGCCATAAGTCATTCCAACTTGCCCGGCTCGAACCCGACATCGCGCGGTCGAACTCGGACGGTCTTCAGTCCTTACATGCGCCTATCTTCGGCGCTTGAGTGCCACCTGACCGTAGCGCACGCTTTTGCGGCGTCGGAGAATGCGGCGGTTCGACGGATTTCTCGGCTTGCGGGTTCGACCGCCCTTGGCCAGCTTGCCCGTCGGGCTGCACGGATGGCGACCACCACCGCTACGGCCTTCGCCGCCGCCCAACGGATGGGCCACCGGATTCATCGCCACGCCTCGGACATGCGGCCGCCGGCCCATGTGCCGCTTGCGGCCGGCCTTGCCCAGCTTGATGTTCTTAGCCTCTACATTGCCCAGTTGGCCGATCGTCGCGCGGCAATCGGCACGGACCTGTCGCATCTCACCGGAGGGCAGGATCAAGGTTGCCCAATCGCCTTCGCGGGCAGCCAGCCGTGCAACCGCGCCAGCCGAACGCACCAGTTTGCCGCCCTGACCGGGGTTCATCTCGATGTTGTGAATGTCCATGCCGACCGGGATATCCCGAAGGGACATGGCATTGCCCACCTTGGGCTCAACGCCCGGACCGCTCATCACCGAGTCTCCCGCCGTCAGGCCCGTCGGGGCCAATATGTATCGAAGCTCGTTGTCCTCGTACTTCAGCAGAGCGATGAAACAACTTCGGTTGGGATCATATTCGATCGACTGCACCGTGGCGGCCGAACCGTCCTTGCGCCTCTTGAAATCGATCAGGCGGTACAATCGCTTGTGACCGCCGCCGCGAAAGCGCGAGGTGATCACGCCCTGATTGTTGCGGCCACCGGTCTTGACCAACGGACGGCAAAGGGACTTGACGGGCCGGCGTTTGCGGTGCGTCAGTTCCGCGTAGTCGTTCACGCTGGCATTTCGCCGGCCGGGTGTGGTGCGACCGTATTTTTTGACACCCATGATGGACCATCCTGGTCGGCCTCGGGGGCCGACGAATTCTCTCGATCCCAATTCCATTCAACGAGACGTTGGTGCTCGCCGTTTGATATTCAAAAACAACAAAAACAAAAACAAAAACAACAACAAAAACAACAGCGACGCACCGGCGAGACGCCGATGCTCCCCGGATTTCTAAAACAGGTCTATGTGATACTGCGGCTTGAGTACGACCACCGCCTTTTTCCAATGCCGAGTCGTGCCGGTTCGCCCGCGATAGCGCCGGGACTTGCCCATCTGCAGGCTGGTGCGGACCTTCTCGACCTTGACGTTGTAAATCTTCTCGACCGCATTGCGGATCTCGATTTTGCAGGCCTCCGGATGGACCTCAAAGCTGTAGGCTCCTCCTCGGCCGGGCCGCGACCGGGTCGCGTCGTGTGATTGCCTGCTTTGATAGGTGCCCTTCTCGGTGACCAATGGCCGCATGATAATGTGGTAGATATCCATGTGGCTTATGCCTCCGCGCCATGCCCGGCCTTGACCGGATCGGCGACCAGGGCCGAGAACGACTCGGGCGTGAACACCAGCTTGCGAGCTTTCAGCACGTCATAGGCGTTCACTTCCTGGATGAGTTTCATGTGCAGGGCCGGAATGTTGCGGCCCGATTTCTGCATGTTGGGATTGGCGGCGTCCAGCGCGATCAGGGCACCCTTCGATGCATCGGCGGCCTTGAGTATCCCCGCCATCCTGCCGGTCGCCGGCTTGTCGAACGTCAGCCCTGAGAGAATCATCGCCGTCCCCGACTTGGCCTTGGCCAAAATCGCCGAATTCCTCGCCAATCGCCGCATTTTTCGATTCATCTTCTGGGAATAGTCTCGGGTCACCTTCGCGAAGGCACGACCACCGCCCACGCGGACGGGCGTTCGTACGTTGCCGGCACGGGCACGACCGGTCCCCTTCTGGCGATAGATCTTTCTGGACGAACCCTGGACCATGCCTCTGCTCTTGGTGGCGACGGTACCCTGGCGGGCATTGGCGCGATAGGCCACTACGGCCTGTTTCAGCAGGCGGAGGCGGACCCGACCGCCGAGAATCGCCGGATCCAGCTTCTCCTCGCCGATGCGTTTGCCGTTGGTGTCTAAAACCGGAATCTCGATCATCACAATACTCAACCCAACAAAAAAGGCCGCCCATGCCCTTCTTGGCAGACGACCTTGTTCTAGTCCCTATTTTGCTTTGGCACGCGAAACGACGACGAATCCGCCACGCGGTCCCGGGATCGCCCCCTTAATGAGCAGAAGGTTTCGATCCTTGTCAATCCCGACCAATTGCAGGTTTCGGGCTGTTCGGCGAACCCCACCCATTTGGCCGGACATGCGCTTGCCCTTTTTGACGCCGCGTCCTTCGCCCAAATCGCCGCTGCCTCCGATGCTTCCGCCGTGGCGGTGCATTCGTTCGACGCCGTGCGAGGCCTCCATTCCTGAGAAGTTGTGGCGTTTCATGACGCCCTGATAGCCTTTGCCGATTGTGGTCCCCACGACATCCACAAACTGGATCTGCTGCGATTCGAACAGATCGACACCGACCGTGTCGCCCACCTTCGAATCCGTCGCCTCTGATAAACGGATCTCGCGAACAAAACGGGTCGGCATCACATTCGCCTTGCGGGCATGACCGACTTCAGGGCGTCTACATCGGCTCGGCTTCTTGTTGCGATAGCCAAGCTGCACCGCTTCGTAGCCGTCGGATTCCCGTGTTTTGACCTGAAGTACTGGGCAAGGACCGGCCTGGACAACCGTGACGGGAACGACGGCTCCGCCATCTGAAAAGATGCGCGTCATTCCAATCTTGGTACCGAGTATCGCCGCCTTCATGAGACACGTTTCCCTGAGAGAGTGCGGCACACCGCACCGGCACGCGATCCTCGCTCACGTGCGTAGCCTGTTTGATAATGGGGTTTTAGATGACCTGGCAGAGGAACCGCCACGGACCGTCCGTGTCAGTTCATGCCCTATGCCTTGATCTTGACGAAAACGCCCGCCGGAACCACCAATCGGTTGAGTGCCTCTACGGTTCGAGCCGTCGGCTCGAAGATATCGACGAGGCGCCGATGCGTGCGCATTTCGAACTGTTCCCGAGATTTCTTGTTTACGTGTGGGCTGCGAAGCACGGTGTAACGCTCGATCCGGGTGGGGAGCGGAATCGGACCTCGCACCCGTGCGCTAGTTCGCTTGGCCTGTTCCACAATCTCAACCGCCGATGTATCGAGCGATCGATGATCGTAGGCCTCCATCCGAATTCGAATTCGATCCAACGCCACGTTCGTTCCAGTTCATCACAATATTGGGGGCCGCCCACGCGGGTTATGGCCAAGAGCGGCTATGCTACCGTCTCCATTTTGGTTGTCAACCCCGTGTATCGAGGATTCTGGGGGGGAGAGGGATCATGACAGGATGGGCGGTGATCTCGTCCGGTTTCAATCGTTCTTTTCCCTTGTATCGCCCTTTCAAGGCTGAGTATTTGTGAATCTAGTAACCCCCAGGGCGGCGCTTCGCTCTGCCCTGGGCTGACATGTTCAGGCCCCTACGGGGCGAACGGGATGCCACCGGGCAACGGGAAAACCCAAATCGATCGGGAAATCCCGGATCGATCGGGATTCCGCCCCGCGGGTTCGGTCCGATCGACCATCTCCTCTATTAATAGTGTTGCCGATCCGATTGCGGACTCTCCTCCGGAACACCTAACATCTTGATATAAATCGCCTTACATTCATTTACGGGCTAATCTATGTAGCCATAGGAGCGTAGGAGGTCCTTCTCCAGTGCCGGGGGCATCGGCTCATACGCATGAGGCTCCATCGAATACCCCGCCCGGCCCTGTGTGAGTGTTCGAATGTGGGTGGCGTATTGGAACATCTGCGCGAGTGGGACGTGTGCGTGAATGACGCGCTGACTGCCGCGCACCTCCGTGTCCTGAATGATTCCCCGACGGGCGCTGAGATCGCCGCTGATGATTCCGAAATAATCTTCCGGGGCCAGGACTTCGAGCCGCATCACGGGTTCCAGCATGACCGGCTGGGCTCTTTTGACTGCATCATCAAATGCAAACCGGGCCGCCGTCTCGAAGGCCAACTCGCTGCTGTCCGACTCGTGCTGCTCGCCACCCAGAAGCGTGACGCGTGCGTGGATCAATGGATATCCGGCCAGCGGCCCGACCTGACCGCAATCGCGCACGCCGTCCTTGACGGCCTCGATATACTCGCGTCGCAATAGCCCCTCGTCGCTCGCATCCGTGAAGTCGAAGGGCTCGTGTCCCCTCTTGGGTACGAACGGTTCGATCTTGAGTCGAACGACGGCGAATTGGGAGGATGTAGCCGTCTGTCGAATAAAACGTCCTTCACCCTCCGCTGCCTGTGTCACCGTTTCGCGATAGGCGACGATCGGCTGCCCGACGTTGACCGGGACGCCGAAATCTTGCGCCAGGCGATGGGCCAGGACCTCCAGGTGCAACTCTCCCATCCCGCTGAGAAGGGTCTGGCCGGTCTCTTCGTTGATAGTGTGTTGGAAGGTCGGATCCTGCCTTTCGAGCTTGCCGAGGGCATCGACCAGGGCGTCCTTGTCCTTGCTGTTTCTGGGTTCGACCGAAACCCTTAGAACCGGTGTCGGAAACTCGATGCGTTCCAGGACGATCGGCTGGTTCGCATCGCACAGGGTGTGACCGGTGAGCGCCGCCTTCAGACCCACTCCCGCCACGATCTCGCCGGGACCGGCACGATCGATCTGCTCTCGACGCTTGGCGAACATTCGGAACAAGCGGCTCAGGTTTTCCTTCTTGCCGGTGTTGATGTTGAAGACTCGGGAGTTGCCCTTCAAGACACCGCTGTAGACGCGGATGTAATACAAGTCGAGCGGCTTCTCGGCGACGAGCTTGAAGATCAAGGCTGACAGAGGTGCCGCCGCGTCCGGTCGGCGCTCGATCTCGGTCAGATCGTCCATTGATCGCGTTCCCGTGACCGGCGGGCGATCGAGGGGCGACGGCAGGTAGTCCACCACGCCGTCCAGCAGGGTTTGCACGCCCATGTGCTTGAGCGAGGAACCGCAGAAAACGGGTTGCAGGCGTCCCGCGATCGTCTCCCGCCTCAGGACGGGGCGAATCTCGATCGACGTCAACGACTGTTCCTCGAGATACTTCTCCATCAGCGCGTCGTCGTGTTCGGCAACTTTTTCCTCCAGGTGATGTCGCCATTGACGGGCCGTGTCGAGCAGGTCGGCGGGGATGTCGCCCACATCAAGCCGGGTGCCGCCCTCGGCGATGAATCGAACCGCCTGCATCTCGAGAAGATCGATGACTCCCTCGAAGTGATCCTCCGCGCCGATCGGGATCTGTACGGGCACCGGGCCGGCGTCCAGGCGCTTTTCCATCGAGGCGACGGACATGAAGAAATCCGCGCCGATCTTGTCCATCTTGTTCACGAAGCAGATGCAGGGCACGCGGTAGCGCCGGGCCTGCCGCCAGACCGTCTCGGATTGGGCCTCGACGCCCTCTTTGGCGTCGAACACCACGACGGCTCCGTCCAGAACGCGGAGGCAGCGTTCGACCTCGGCCGTGAAATCGACGTGGCCCGGTGTGTCGATCAGGTTGAGGGTGTGGTCGCGCCACGGGCAGGTGACCGCGGCACTGAAGATGGTGATGCCTCGGTTCTGCTCCTGCGAGTCGAAGTCGGTCGCGGTGGTGCCGTCGTCGACATCCCCCATCCGATGGGTTCGGCCGGTGTAATAGAGGATCCGCTCGGTCGTCGTGGTCTTGCCGGCATCGATGTGGGCGGCGATGCCTATATTGCGCACCTTCGCTAAGCCGGATGTGTCCGCCGTGCCATCCTCTTCCTCAACGGTCGCCGTTCTCGCCATGGATTACCACTCCAGCTCAAGTCCTCGACACACATCCCACCGAATCCCCGAGTTCCCAATGGACACATAGGATAGCGACCTGTGGCGGAAAATGCATGCGTTTACAATTAATCGGGTAGTGATTCATTTTATTTCGAGGAGCATCGGCCTATTGCGGGTCCATGTTTGAAAAGGCCGATTACGCACCGGGGGGACGCCGATGCTCCCCAGAGTGAACCACTGTCATCATCGTGAGTTTATGCGGGCGGGATCGAGATTGGCAGTCGGGCGACGCTGTTGCCGAGGATGCCCGCCGAGTGGATGGCGATGGAGAGGGCGATCAGGCTGTAGGCCAGGCGACTGGGTCGGGGGCCCATGCCGACTATCAGGAGGATCATCAGGCTGGGCAGATAATCCATGCTGAACCGGTGGCCGAACTGCCAGTAGCCGGAGTTGTAGTAGAGCAGCAGGGGGATCAGGCAACAGAGTGCAGCGCCGGCCGCATGACGCACGACAGTCTTTTGACGAATCTGAACCAAGGCTGCGAAGAGATAAATCATGGCCGGTGTGGCGACGAAGAGGCTCAGGCCACGCGGGTCATAGCCCAGCCAGGGGAAGGCGCCGTCTTCGCGTCCTGCCGGCGGGGCGAGGAAAAACCAGAAGAAATTTCGCAACACGAAAACGGGATTGAACTGGCCGTGGGTCTCCATGAGCTGCTTGCCCTGCCCGTGTAGGATCATCCTGTCGTAGGCGAATTCGGTTAGGGAGCCGAAACGGGCGTAGTTGTAGATGACCAGCAACAACACGGCGGCGATCGGACCGACGGCGAGGCGGGCGAGTTCGCCGAGCCGCGATCGTCGGATGTGGGGAAATGCGAAAAAGAGGCTCGCGAACGCGGTTGTCGGGCGTGCGAGGATTGCCAGCCCGGCGAAGAGGCCGACGACGGCGGGTCGATTACTACCCGCATATTCGCGCAGGGCCAGGAGCATGGCCGTCATGGCGGTGGCGTGGGCCATATGCCAGTCGCCGGTTCGGGCGGCGCTATCCCAGGTTGCGGTGCCCAGCGCGAAGAGCAGTGCCAGCATGAATCGGCCGTTGGCCGTGAAGGAGGACTGCCCCAGGCGTTCCGGCACTCTAATTAGACATTGATAGAATATGAGCGCGTTGAAAACGCTCAGCAGAACACACACGAGTCTCAATTGGGGGGTTGGGCCGAACAGCAGGACGAATGGCGTCAGCACCGCCGCCGGCAGCGGAGGATAGCCGCAATAGAATCGCGTCGGATCGTCGGTGGGGATCAGCTCGTCCGTGACGTCTTGCTCTATTTTGATCGAGAGTTCGCCCCGCAGGAAGGCCTGGGCCAACAGCGAAAATCGCCAGGGTGATTCACGGGGACGATCAATGGGTATGATCAGATAGGCGCCTGCGGTGATGAGTCCGAGCGCCAGGAGCCGCCGGGAGTCGATGAGACGACGAGAATGGGGTGTGTCGATCATGGGTGGCGCGATTCGATCGTCACGGCGTTGAGATGTCAAGCCGCGTCGGCTCGGAGGACATAGGAGGGTTCCATGACAGTTCAGGCGGGATCTTGTCGGAGCACAGTCCGGCATAATCCGTCCCGGAGGGACATGGGTGCGTTGTCACGGGTGGAGCGCAGCGCAAGACCGTGGACAACTCGGTCTTCTCACGCATATCTCATCGCCTTGACGCAGGCACGCTGCCCTCGCCCTTTCAGGGCGAGATGATGAAGCACTATGCACTTTAACCCACGGGTTCCGCTGCGCTCCACCCGTGGCCATGCGCCTACGCTCCTCCGGAGCGGAATGCGCGCGCGTGCCACAGATGCCGGCACGGCTGTCGGGCCGCCGTCTCTTGTGTCGTGGACCTCACCTTCACAACGCCAAGATCAATGGCCGATACATATGGGGAAACTAGAAACTGGAAATTGGAAATTGGAAATTGGAAATTGGAAACCAACACCTCACATTCCATTGAAGACATCGGCGGGCTCGCGACACTCACCGGTCCACTCCGCCGCTGTCAGCCCCCGAAGACCGACATCGGGGCCTTTCTGTTCGATGTTGACGGGGTCATCGCCGATACCGCCGGCCTGCACGCTGATGCCTGGCACCGGCTCGCCGACGAGGCGGGTCTGCCTTTCGATTCCATTCTGCCCGACGCCTTTCGGGGGATCTCTCGGGAGGCCTCTCTGAAGAAACTGCTTGGGGATCGGCGGGTCACACCCGAGCGTTTCGATGAGATGCTGGATCGAAAGAACCGACTGTTTCAGGACATGTTGGAACAGCTTGGACCGACCGACCGACTTCCCGGCGTCGACGCGCTGTTTCAGGGATTGCGCCGATTCGACATTCGCCTCGCGGCGGTCTCGGCGAGCCGGAATGCCCGGACGGTTCTTCAACGACTCGATCTGATCGACGCCTTCGAGATCATCCTCGACGGCAACAACGAGGATGAGAATCCATCCGGTCTGCATCGTTTCGCCCGGGCCGCGGCGGGGTTGCGGGTGACGCCCGATCGTTGCGTCGTAGTCGAAGATGCGACGGCCGGGATCGCCGCGGCACGTCAACTCGGCATGAAGTCAATCGGCATCGGATCGTCGGGCCGCCTTTGCGCGGCCACGCTGGTCTTCGAATCGCTTCGCGGGGTGGATGCCGGGATGTTGCTGGGGTGGCTTTCGAAACCATCCTGATGGGTATTCGTCCACGACCCTCAGAGTGGGTGGAGCACCCGCTCGCATGATGTATCGCCCTTTCAGGGCTGGTTGGTCCGCACAGCGGACCCTACGGAACTGACATGTTTTCAAACCCCTTCGGGGTGGGAAAAAAAGACACGGGAATGTATTTCCGTGGGGGGGGTGGGGTATGCGTTGTTTCGCCACAGCCAAGGCACAATCCCAAAGGGGATCGTGCCTTGACAGTGCCACCCGGT
>JBHHUV010000003.1:0-23411 GCA_046754005.1 Phycisphaerae bacterium
ATTCCCGGCCATGAGATCACGGTGGGGATATTGGGGGATGTTGCCCTGCCGCCGATCGAGATCCGCACGCCCCGCGATTTCTACGATTATGACGCCAAATACGTCGATGATAGAACGGAGTATGTCTTTGACATCGACCTGCCGAAGCCCTTGATGTCACGGGTCGTGGAGATGAGCCTCGCGGCCCATTGCGGGCTGGGCTGTCGCGATTTTTCGCGGGTGGACTGGCGGGTCGATCCCCGGCGTGGGGAGGCCTATTTGTTGGAAGTAAATGTGATTCCCGGTCTGACGTCCCACTCGCTGTTGCCCAAGGCGGCGGCACGGGCGGAATTGGATATGCCGAAGATGTGCGGGCATATTGTTGATCTGGCGATGCGGCGGGGAGTTGGCGATTGATGATAGCGAATCGGGTGACCGAGAAGGGATTCTCGGCCCAGTACGCCGGCTCAAGCGGCATGCTTGCCCACCCCGATACGGCCGGGGCGTGTAAGTATGGCACCCGGCACCCGGTATCGACACTTACGAGATAAAATATATCCTTGGCTAAAAAGAAGAACAGAACGAAGCGAAAGCGCAAGACGAAGGCCGATGGGTGGGGGTTGTCACTCCAGCCTCTCGAGGTGGCGCGGGATCATCCGAAACTGATCCGCGGAATGGCGATCATCGCGATCGTCGGAGTTCTGGTGTACGGCGTGTCCCTCGGTCTCGACAGGCTGGAGGCCTTCGTGCATGCACAGGCGCGCTACGATCGCTCCCTCGCGTTGGAATGGGAAAACCTGCCGGACTGGCTTCAACTCCGCGAGAATCAACATATCCTGAAGACCCTGACCCGGCGACTCAACCTGCGTGAATCGGATCGACAACTGGATGTCCATCTGGCATCCCGATTGGGCACGGCGCTGAGCAATCCGGAAATCGGGTGGGTGCGATCCGTCGAACGGATCCTCGTACGGCCCGACGGAGTGGTGTCGGTGCGTTGTCAATTTAGACGTCCGACGGCTTGGGTGCTTCAAGAAGACTACTGCTATCTCGTGGATTCGGATGGCATTCGCCTGCCAGGTCGCTATGAACCCGAAATGTGCGAACGAAGCCCATTACTGACGATCGACGGCGTGGCCTCTCCGCCGCCGGGGATCGGCCAATTGTGGCCCGGCGCGGATTTGGCCTCGGGCCTGAAGCTGGCGGCCCTGATCGTGGATCAACCGTTTCGCCGTCAGGTGAATCAAATCGTGGTCTCGAATCATGACGGTCGTATAGATAGGAATCGCGCACACCTGGAGATCGCGACCGATCGCCCCGGATCGCGAATCTGGTGGGGCCGTCCGCCCGACGAGGAGTATGGAACCGAGGTGCCCGCCGCCCGCAAGATCGCCCTGTTGGAAACACTCTATCAGCAATGGGGGCGGATCGATCTGAACCGTGCCTATGTGGATGTGCGCACGCATCCGGACTCCGTCAGCCTGCCCGCGGTGATGCAACCCGTGACACACCAATGAATTGCAATGTCGAAATAACTTGGTGAACAGGGCTGGCCGGAGCGTGAGGCTTGGGCTATTCTGTACGTTATTCACGTTGGTGACACAGAGTAGCTCGGCTTATTATGTCAGGGGACTCGTTACTTTACGCATGTAGCATGCTTACCCGCCGCGTCGGCTCGGAGGCGGGTAGCGCTCACCGAACAGGATGATTGACCATGTTGGCTCAGGCAGCCGTATCTTCACAGCAGTGGGCCGAGACCATACGAGAATTGCTGCATTATTATCTGCCGCCGCTGGAGAGCACGCCGGCCGTCAATGTGGGCGGGCTGGTGGCGATCGCGGCCGGCCTGTTTCTGGCTTTTCGGGGGGGGGTGTACGAGCGATTCATCGTCTGTGCATTCGCCCTGGTCCTGGGCGGTTGGCTGGGCCATCGGCTGTCCGACTTCGTCAGCGCACCTGGGCCGATCACGATTGCCATCACCGCCGTCGTTCTCTCCATTATTTCATACAGAACCTACCGCTGGTGGCTCGCGGCCGGTTCGGTGGTGGTCCTCTTCAGCCTGGCGATCCTGTTCCAGTTGGGGCGAAGTGATCTGCACAAGAACCTGCTCAGCCTGGTGGAATCGAACGATTCACCCGCGAACAGCCGTGTCACTTTGCCCGATAACACCCGCGAGCAATTGCGCAACCTGCACACCAACCATTGGGCGGAGGTGGAGAAGATCAAACAAAACGTGCGTTCGGAACTGGCGGAATTCGGCCTGGTCGGCTGGATTATCCCGATCGCGGCCGCGATCCTTGGGGGGCTCCTGGCCTACTGGATGCTTCGCACGTTTGCCGTTGTCTGGCTGGGGTTTATCGGAGCGGTCGTCGCCGTACTCGGTGGGGTGACGGTCTTGTGCGCCAATTGGCACACGGTTCGTGATCCCATCTTTGCTCAGCTACAGGTTCCGGCCGGCATCGCCCTCGGTATCTGGCTTATCGGCCTCACCCTGCAGGCCAAAGAGGCACGCTTTCCGAAAAAAAGCACCAAGCCGGCGACGGATGATTCATCCAAATCGTAAACTACATATCGAGAACATCCATCTTGTAACAAGAGACGTTTTCAAAAGACGCTCATATAAACTGGTTGGAAACCGGCACCGCAGGCTCTTTTGAGATTGTTTTCAAAGGTGGAACGATTCGGTAATGCGCGGGTTGGAAACCGGCGGCATGGAGATACTCGTTTTCGTATTCCGGAAACGAGTCTGGGGGTATTCAATGCAAACGATCAATACACAAATAGCAACACTGGATCCCGGACTGGCGATATTGTTGATCCTCGCGGGTCTGATCTACGGCCTCTTCGGCTGGCGTATGGTTCGGTTTCTGGTCGTACTGGACGCGGTAGTGCTGGCATTATTACTGGCGTATGGGCTCTGCGGAAACGAAAACGGGAGTGGTCTCAGCCTGTCCCGGTTGCCGATTGCCTTTCCGATCCTGATTGCGCTGCCCTATCTCGCATGGCGTTGTCCCGAACGGGCCATGTTCAGTTTCTTCGGATTGATCGGGTTCTTTTCCGCCCAGTTGTTTCTGATCGATTTCTCACTCCCACTCGCTACAAGTGTCGCCGTCGGGGCCGTTGGAGCGGGGTTGGCCGTGGCACTGGGGAAAACACTCTTTGCACAGACGACTGTTGTGATGACCGGACTTCACGGAGCCTGGCTGGTCGTCGGGGCCCTGGCACTCGTGGCCGCCAATTCCGACAACATGATCGGCCGGACATTATCTTCACTGAACGAGAGTTTCTCCCTGCTGTTTCCCGTGGCGGCGCTCGTCTTCTCCGCCATTCTGATAACGATTCAGTGGACGGACCTGGACAAGAGCGCAGGACCATTATTGGCGGAGCAATAGAAAAGAAACAGCCGAATCTTCAACAGGACAAAAAGACAATGTGTTAACGGAGTACAGGATCTCGTGTTATTCAATAATATGCATATTTGAGACATGAGATATTCTGCAAGTCCGGGACCATAATCAGGAATGGCGCTGATCGACATCCGTCTCGCTCAGGCGGCGGGCACCTACCAGATCCACGGATTGTAGCCCCAGAAGCGACTCCACATCCCGGATGAATCCCGAGTCGGGCCGGACGCGTAATTGATGATCGCAGCGGATCAGCGTGGTCAAGTCGCCGGGTTTCTGGACCTTGATGAAAAAGGGGCGTTCCCCGGGATGGGCGGTACAGATTTCACGAAGCTGTCGGAACATCGGCGCCTCCTGACCCGACACGTGAACCTTGATGATCATCGCTTCCGCCATTTGCGCCGGCCCGTCCTCGATGGAAATAATTTCAGATACTCGAAGCGTGCGATCTTCCCGCTTGCAATCGACGGTGCCGCGCAGGAACACGATTTCGTCCGGTCGAACGAGTTCTCGATAGGTCTCCAATTCCTCGCTGAAGACGATCGCCTCGATCGAGCCGGTCAGATCCTCGAAGGTCAGCACGGCGAGTTTCGAGCCGGCGTTTCGGCCGGTCTTGGTGGTGATGGTCCGGAGGCGGCTGATCATCCCGCCGAGGACAACCTGTGCACCCTCCGGCAACGCGGCGAGATCGACACAGTCGGCGGTCGCGAATTTTTTCAAGGTTGTCTCATGG
This sequence comes from Phycisphaerae bacterium, assembly GCA_046754005.1. Lineage (GTDB taxonomy): Bacteria > Planctomycetota > Phycisphaerae > UBA1845 > UTPLA1 > CAYXGR01. The sequence goes on from JBHHUV010000003.1 coordinate 4,117, forward strand.
GCCCAGAGAGGATGACTCGTCACGTAGAAACCGAGCACCGATTTCTCGTGGGCGAGCATTTCCGACTCGCTCCATTCCTCGGCGGACAGTTTCCCGCGGGCCGAACCGGCCGCATCATGTTCGAGTCCTCCGAACATCGTCATCTGTCCCGAATCGCGATCGCGCTGAACATCGGCCCCCGCGCGAAGGGCCTCGTCCAGAACGCCGACCAGAGCCTTCCGCATCGCCCCGGTCGAATCGAAGGCCCCCGCCTTGATCAGGGCCTCGCAGACCCCGCGGTTCACAGCCGTCGGATCGATCCGTTCGCAGAAATCGTATAAATCCGAGAAGGGGCCACCTTTTTCACGTGCGTTGACAATATACTGGACCGCCTTTTCGCCGAGACCCTTGATCGCCGCGAGGCCGAAGCGAAGATAGCCCTTGTTCTCGCCTTCGGGTGTGACGGTCGTGAAGTCCACATCGCTGGTGTTGATGTCCGGCGGCTTCACATCGATGCCCAGCCGAGCGCACTCCTCGCGGTACTCCACGATCTTGTCGGTATCGCCCATGTCATAGGTAAGAACGGCGGCCATGAATTCGAGCGGATAGTGCGCCTTGACGAAGGCCGTCTGAAACGCCACCAATGCATAACCCGTCGAGTGCGCCTTGTTGAAGGCATACTCGCCGAAGGGAATGATCTGATTGAAAATCTCTTCCGAGACGGCTTGCTTCACGCCGTGGTGAGCGGCGCCGGCGATGAAGGGTTCTCGCTCCGCCTCGATCAGCGACGTCTTCTTTTTGCTGATCGCCTTCGCCAGTCGGAATGCACGCTTGCGTTCGATTCCACCGAGCTGGTTCACCAACCGTGCGACCTGTTCCTGGTAGACGATGATGCCGTAGGTCTCAGCCAGAACATCATCCATGATCTTGTGGGGGGTGGACCAGCGCTCGCCGTGCTTGCGGGCGATATAGGCGTCGATGTTGATCATCGGGCCTGGCCGATAGAGTGCATTAGCGGCGATCAAATCTTCAATCCGATTGGGCCGCATCTTCATCAGGACGCCCCGCATTCCGCCGGACTCGAACTGAAAGACGCCCTTCGTCTCGCCGCGTTCGAACAGCCGATACACCTCCTTGTCCATCAGGTCAAAGTGTTCGGGATCGAGCGTGACACCGTGGTTTTTCTTGACGAGCTTGCACGCCCGCGCGAGGACACTGAGGGTCTTGAGCCCGAGAAAGTCCATCTTGAGCAGGCCAACCTTTTCGACCGTGGGGCCGTCGTATTGAGTGATGACCGCGTCGGAGCCGGCAGCCTGGTAGAGCGGCAACAAGTCGTCGAGCGGTTGCTCGGCAACGACGACGCCGGCGGCGTGAACGCTGGTGTTTCGGGCGAGGCCTTCGAGGCGGCGGCCGATGTCGATCACGCGCCGTACGCGAGCGTCGCTGTCGTAGCGCTGTTGCAGCTCGGGCTCGCGCGTCAGGGCCTTTTCCAGAGTCATTTTCAACTCTTCGGGCACCAGCTTGGCCAACCGGTCGGCCTCGGCGAGCGGAACCCCGAGCACCCGACAGACATCGCGGATGGCGGCGCGGGCCTTGAGGGTGCCAAAGGTGATGATCTGAGCGACGTGGCCGTACTTCTCACGGACGTACTGAATGACGCGTTCGCGTCCGTCCTGACAGATGTCGATATCGATATCGGGCATCTCGTCGCGATCCGGGTCCATGAATCGCTCGAAATAGAGACCGTAGTGCAGCGGATCGGGCTGGGAGATGTGCAGGCAGTAGGAGACGACCGACGAACAGCCGCTGCCGCGGGCGCCGCAGGGGATGCCATTCTCGCGCGCATAGTGGACGAAATCCCAGGTGATCAGAAAGTAACTGGAAAAACCCTTGCTTTGTATGATTTCGAGTTCATAGTCAATCCGTTCACGAATGTCAGGTGTCAATTTACCGTAACGCTCGGCAGCGCCCTCGTAGACGAGCTCGCGAAGATAGTCCTCGGGCGCCCGATTCTCCGGTGGATGATAGACCGGTGTATAGCGCTTGTTGAAATCGAGATCGACATTGCACAATTCGGCGATCGCCAGTGTGTTGGCCATCGCCTCGGGTTGCCCGGGAAAGAGCGACGCCATCTCCTCGGTCGATTTCAGGTAGAACTGATCGCCCTCGAACTTGAATCGATCCGTGTCCGTCTGAAGCGATCGCGTGGCGATACAGCAGAGGACGTCGTGGGCCTCGACATCCTCGTTCGTGAGATAGTGGACGTCATTCGTCGCGATCAGGCCCACGCCGAGCCGGGCGGCAATCTCGACCAACTCCGGATTAATCATGCGCTGCTCTTTGAGACCGTGATCCTGCAACTCGATGAAGAACCGTTCGGGGCCGAAGAGTTTCAGGTACCACTCAGCGATTTGCTCGGCGGCGGCACGATCGTGGCGGACGAGTGCCTGCGGGATCTCGGCCCCGAGACAGGTGCTCGTGCAAATCAGCCCCTCGTGGTGGGCCTCAAGCACCTCTCGGTCGATCCGCGGCTTGTAGTAGAATCCCTCGCGATAGGCGATGGAGGTGAGTTTCAGCAGGTTGTGGTAGCCGACATTGTTCATCGCCAGCAACAGCAGGTGAAAGCTGGCGCTCTTACCCTTGGCATCCCTGTTCCGTCGATCGCCGGGGGCGATGTAGGCCTCCAGCCCGATGATCGGCTTGATCCCCGCATCGATTGCGGCCCGGTAGAACTCGACCGCCCCGAACATGTTGCCATGATCGGTGATGGCGACGGCGGGCTGACTGAGCTCCTTGGCACGGCCGACGAGTTCGCCAATGCGATTGGCCCCATCGAGCAGGCTGTAGTGAGTGTGGCAATGAAGATGAACAAAACCGGGCGTATTCGACTCAGTCGTCATTCGCAAGCTGCCTCCCTGCAAGAGTTGGCGGCATTTTAACACGTCGCGGAACCTGTCGCAGCCCTCGACTTCGTTGCCTGTGAGATAGGGTTCACGACAGATTTCACGGGCTCGCTTACCGGCTTCAGCCGGCAGTTTTTTGTTTGCCACCGACTTCAGTCGGTGGTGGACGCCATCGCAACTCCCCTGAGCCGGCTTCAGCCGGGCTTTCATGATTCGATCCCGGCGCTGGTGGGATCCGTTTGGCCCGCCCGAACAGTCGTGCACCCTGTGAGTTATGCCGGAGGGAGAGCCTTGTACCGGCGCTCGTAGGACGTGGTGCCGGGGCGGGACAATTGGCCCAGGACGCGTGGCGCCTGATCAAGGTGCGGGAGGATATGGGGGAGCGAGGCCTGTGGACGGGCAAGATCGATGTACGCTAAAATCGGATCGGAAAGTCAGTACGATCATGACCCACAACGGCATACATATTCCGACGGACCGGATCGCCGACTTTTGCCGCAGCCACCGCATTCGGAGGCTGTCGCTCTTTGGCTCCATTCTGCGCGACGACTTCCGCCCGGACAGCGATATCGACGTGCTGGTTGAGTTCGAGCCGGGGGCGACGCCGGGATTTGGATTCTTCGGATTGCAGGAGGAGTTATCAAACATCCTGGGACGGAATGTTGATCTGAACACGCCGCAGTGCCTTAGCCGCTATTTTGTTGACGAGGTCTTGCGGGAGGCACAGGTGCTCTATGACGCGGCATGACGATACCGTGTCGATACGCCACATGTTCGATCATGCGGTGGAGGCCGTGGAGATGGCGCGTGGGCACTCTCGCGTTGACTTTGACCGCGATCGGAAGCTCAATCTCGCGCTGGTTCGCCTGGTGGAGATCATCGGCGAAGCGGCCAAACGAGTCGGGTCGGCCAGGCGAGTGGCCCATCCCCAGATACCCTGGACCCAGATCATCGGCACGCGCGACTGGCTGATTCACGGATATGACCGAGTGAATTTCGACATCCTGTGGCGGATAGTGAGCGACGAGTGGCCGGTACTCATCGAGCAACTCCGGGCCATCCTTTCCAAAGCCCCCGATACCTGATCGTAGGCCCCTGTTTGACCGCTTCGCACACACGTAGCTGGCGGCAGGGCGGGGCGCCATGCTACGAAAAGAGATCGAATCATGACTTGCTACGATTTCCCCTGCGAGTATTGCGACGGCGTGGTCCGAGTGCGAATTCTCGATCGCGAGCCAATCAGCCATCATCGAGGTATCGTGATCCTGGAAAATGTTCCGATCGGTGTTTGTGATCGATGCGGCGCCCACTACACGGCGGCGCCGGTGATTCGACGGGTCGAAGAGATTCTCAAGTCCGGGGCGCAGCCGACGCGAACGATGGAAATACCCGTAGAAACATTCTAATTGGTCAATGGAGGGAAGGACCGAATACGGATTCCCGGCTCGGCACGATCCAGCACGGGAAAGGGTTCTCGTTGCGGCAGACGTGAATTATCAGGGCAGCAGGGCTACACCGCCGCGCAAACCTTCTTGGCCGCGTCGGTCAAATCGTCAGCGGGCGTCAGCGCGGAAATGTCGGCTTCCTTGAGCATCGCCCGGGCCTTTTCCACATTAGTCCCTTCCAATCGCACGACGACCGGAACATTGAAGCCGATCTCCTTGGCCGCGTGAATCAACGCGTCGGCGATGACGTCGCACTTGGCGATGCCGCCGAAGATGTTGACGAGAATCCCCTTCACCTTTGCGTCCGACAGGATGATCTTGAAGGCCTCGACGGCACCCTCCTTGGTCACACTTCCACCGACGTCGAGAAAGTTTGCCGGGGAGCCGCCGTGCAGTTTGATGATGTCCATCGTGCTCATGGCGAGACCGGCGCCGTTGACCAGGCAGCCGATGTTGCCATCGAGGGCGATGTAGCTCAGGTTGTGCTCGGCAGCGCGTATCTCATTGGGATTCTCCTCGGTCGCGTCGAACATTTCCTTGATGTCCGGATGCCGAAACAAAGCATTGTCGTCGAAGTTGAACTTGGCATCGATCGCCAAGATCTCCCCGGGTGAATTCCCGCTCGCCTTCGTCAGCACCATCGGGTTGATCTCGGCGAGGCTGGCGTCTTTTTCATTGAACAGCTTCGCCACGGCGATCATGACCTTCGACGCCGCCTTGGCATGGTCACCAGCCAGCCCCAACACGTCGCACAGCCGACGCAGTTGGAAGGGCTGAATGCCCAGGTGTGGGTGGATCCATTCCTTGATGATCGCGTCGGGGTTCTTCGCGGCGACCTCCTCGATCTCAACACCTCCCTCGCGGGAGACCATCATGACCGGGCACCCCTTCGCCCGATCCACGACCATCCCGACGTAGTATTCCTTGTCGATATCGACGGCGGGGGCCAACAGAATCGTGTTGACCTTCACCCCCCCGGTGCCGGTCTGTTTCGAGACCATCGGCTCGGCGAACATGCGGCGGCAGTTTTTCTCGATCTCAGCGGCATCGTCGGAGAGAATGACGTAGCCCGCCTTGCCGCGACCGCCGGCATGAACCTGGGCCTTGACGACGAGGCGACCACCACCGAGGGCATCAATCGCGCCGCGGACCTGGTCCACCGAGTGGATGACCTCGAACATGGGAACGGGCGCGCCGGCGGCGGCGAGAAGCTGTCGGGCCTGATATTCATGGGCTTTCATTGTTTGTTCTCCATCGGTCGGTGCACGGAATCGCGTCGCGGCGTGTCTGGATGCCAATTCGCGTTCATCGTACTGCTTCGATCGGCAGGCGTCCACGCTAGGGAAGACTGCCGGTGACGGTGGGGTCCATGACACATCAGGCAGCGGATCGACAGCCGTTCCGGCATCTGGCACGCGCGAGCATTCCGCTCCGAAGGAGCGCAGGCGCATGGCCACGGGTGGAGCGCAGCGGAACCCGTGGGCTGGGCGTGTAGAGCTTCACATCTCGCCCTGAAAGGGCGAAGGCAGCCGGCATAGGATGGGTCATCTGACCCATCAGGTGATCTCGTCGACGGACGCCACGGAGTATCGAATGGTTTGAAGATCATAAGTCTGATTAACCCACGCTACACCCCGCCGTTTCCAGTGATTCGATTATGAACTACACTATGCGTGGATAGCGTGAACGAGCAGGACAGCTATTCTCAAAGGGCAGACATCATGGCGAAATTTCTAGGCAAAGTCGAGTTTCCCTGCACCATCGAGCAGGGTCGCGGGCTGGAGGGGGCAATCACCAATATCACCCAAATCGGCTACGTCGATGGGCAGGCGGGCGAGCTGATCTACCGGGGCCATTCGATCCAGGATCTCTGTGAGCACAGCCACTACGAGGAGACGGCCTATCTCCTTCTGTTCGGAGCGTTGCCGACTGCCAATCAGCTCGAGGCCTTTCAGGCAAAGCTGCGCGACGGCGGCACGCTGCCGAAGCCGATCATGGACCAGATCGCCGCGATGCCGAAGGATGCCCACCCCATGAACGTGCTCCAGTCGGTCGTCGCGGCCCTGGCCTGCCACGATATGGAGAGCCTGGAGGTCACGCGACACCTGTCCGATCCGGCGGCGGGATTGCCGGTGGAAACCGAGGTTGCGATTCGCATCCTGGCCAGAACGCGAACGGTGGCGTCGGCCATCGCCCGAACGCGGCGGGGCCAGTCGCCGATCCAGCCCGATCCGAAGCTGGACTTCACAGCAAACTATCTTTACATGATGACCGGCGAGGCGCCGGACGAGGTGACGCGACGGGTCATGGACGTCTGTCTGATTTTGCAGGCCGACCACGGGATGAATGCCTCGACCTTCACGGCGATGGTGGTTCATAGCTCGATGTCGGATCTGTATTCGACGATCGCCGCCGCAATCGGCTCGCTGCGAGGTCCGCTGCACGGCGGGGCCAACGAGGCGGCCCTGGCCGACATACAGACGATCGGCGATCCGGACAGGGCGAAGGCCTGGGTGCGGGAACGCATGGCCCGGCGGGAAAAGATCATCGGCTTCGGTCATCGCGTCTACAAGGCCTACGACCCGCGTGCGACGGTCCTCAAGAAGCACGCCGAGACGCTCTGCCGGCAAAAGGGTTTAGAGACGCTCTACGAGACGGCCGCCGCCGTCGAACGGGAAGTCATCGAGGCCATGGAGGCCGCCGGCCGGAAGATCTATCCGAACGTCGATTTCTATTCGGGTCTGGTTTATCACGCGCTGGGGTTTGAGACGTCGCTGTTCCCCGTCATCTTCGCCGTCGCACGAACGGCCGGCTGGCTGGCCCGGGTACTGGAATACCTGCCGGAAAACCGAATCTTCCGGCCTCGCGCGGTCTACAGCGGGAAGATGGATCAGGCCTACGTGCCAATCGCGAAACGGTAAGACGTGGAATCACCATTCACCTTTCAGTGATCAGAACGCGCGTGCCAGTCGGGGCCATCTCGAACAATTCGATCACATCATCATTAGACAGTCGTATACACCCCATCGACGCAGGGCTGCCGAGCCGCTCTTCCGCCGGGGTGCCGTGGATGTAGATGTAGCGATCGTGGGAATCGATGCCCTTGCCCCGGTTCACGCCGGGTTCGAGCCCGCGTAACCAGAGGATACGGGAGAGGATCATATCCTTCGCCGTCGCCTGACTGGGACGCCATATTTTTTTCACATATTTGCGCTCGCGGAAAATCGCGCCCGCCGGCAGACCGGCGCCGTAGCGTTCGTCGACAGTGTGCCAGCCGAGCGGCGTCCGGTGTGAGTTCTCCCGATTGCCCACCCCCCGGACGGCCGTCGAACAGGGATAGGCGAAACGCACACGCCCCCTCTCGATACCGAACAGTCGCTGCCGAGCGACCGACACCCACAACCCGAGCCCGTCGCCGACATGCCTCTTCCAGCCCGCCGCCAGCAGTTCTCGCTCATCCTCTGTCGATAGCAATTCACCTGCACTCATTGAGCCACGGGCCGCAGCCTCGTCGGATTCGGTTCTACAACCGGCAACCGTGAAATACACCATAAATAATACAATTATAGTTATATTACGATTCATCAGAAACATTTTATGGACTGAGGGCACATCCATAAACCCTTGCCGCAGACTAGGGCATCTTCGGCTCGCATCGATTGGCATCCAAAGACAAGGCTCACGTCGCGTGCCGAAGAAGCTCCGCCATCGTTGTGAATCGAAACCGCTCCAATAGCCGGTGCAGGCGATGTTCCATCCGATCGCGAAACAGCCCCTGTGTCAGGTGACGCATCGGGCCGAAACGCACCCCGCTCGACTTGTGACTCAGCAAACCCTCTGTATCCAGCTCGTAGGGGTGCAGGTAGAGAATCGCCGGTCGGTTGGCCCGGTTGATGCGGCGGATGGCCGATCGCGCGACCGGCCCCGGCAACAGTCGGAAGTAGCCACCACCGGCGACCGGCAGGTTGCGGCCGAGGACCGACAGCGTGGCAGGCGGGCATTCAATCAGGAAGCAGTCCTGCCAGCGATGGATGGATACGGGAGTATCGGCAATACCATAGCGGCGATGGCGGATTGGAAAAATGCTGGAGTCATACTTGAAACCCAAATCGGCGAGGATTGGCCCGGCCCATCGCGTCCGCTCGACAATGCTGAAGGCGGGGGCCCGGTAGCCGATGGGCCGCTCACCGACAATATCCGTCAGGACGTCGATACTGGTTTGAACGTCACGCTCGAACCGCTCCGGGCTGATGTCGGTCAGCAGTTCATGACCATACCCCTGCGACGCAATCTCATGGCCTTCGTCGCGGACCTCGCGGACGAGATCGGGAAACCGCTCGGCGACCTTGCCCAGCACGAAGAAAGTCGCCCGGACGCGATGCCAGCGTAGAATATGGAGGCAGCGTTGCGTGTTTTCGACAACCCGAGGCGTGATATCATGCTTGGGGCCGAGGACGGCAATGGGCCAGTCCTCCAGGTCGATCGTCAGAACATTACTGAGCGCCACGTGCGAAGGCGGAGGGAGCACGTCCTCCAGACCGGTCAGCGGGGGCGCAGCCACCGGCAGGGCCAAAGGGATGTGTGTTTTTCTGATCGTGGGTGCGGCCGGCATCGGTCCTCCATCTCTCGCCGATACGAATACATCGGCAGGGGGCAGCGGCCCGATCAAGCAACGGGTATCGATCAATCGCCCCCTCGCTCGACCTGCCCGATAATTGCGGTATGGTGATCCAACATGAGTCGATCGTTGCATCCATTTCGGCCGCTCTTGAGCAGCCTTACCTATCATTGGCGAACCCATCTCGCCGTGGTACTCAGCGTCATGGCCGGTACGGCGGCGCTGACGGGGGCCCTGCTGGTCGGCGACTCGATGCGCGGCAGCCTGCGTGATCGGGCACTCCGGCGGCTCGGCCCGGTCGATCACGCCCTTGTCGCGCCACGTTTTTTTCGCGAACAACTCGCCAACGAGATCGAGACTGATCGGGCGTTCACCGCCGAGTTTGAGCAAGCCTGCCCGGCGATTCTCCTCGATGGCGGCATCCACCACGCGAAAACCGGAAGCCGCGTCAATCGCATCCACATTCTGGGCATCGACGATCGTTTTCGACGGCTCGACACCACTGGAGATATCCCCTCCCTGTCGAACGAACCGCGGTCGATCGTGTTAAACCGATCGCTCGCCGACGAATTGCGTGCCTCGATCGGGGACGACGTATTAGTGCGAATGGGCAAACACGGGCGCGTGCCGGCCGAAAGCGTCCTGGGCCGCCGGGATGAAACGTCTGTCTCGATACGACTGACCGTTTCCGCCATCGTGCCCGATGACGGAATCGGCGGATGGAACCTGAAGCCGGACCAGGATGTGCCGCGAAACGCGTTTGTTCCCCTGGCAACGATACAAAGGACGATAAACCAGGATGAACGAGTCAACGCCATTCTTGTGACCGGCGAATCGGTCGTCGACGGCCGACGGGGCGAAGAAGCCGGCTCGAAACTGCGAGCCTTATTGTCGGAACACATGCAGATCGAAGACTGCGGTTTGAACCTGCGACTGGACGTCGATCGAGGTTATTTCGCGCTGGAGACCGATCGGATGCTCATCGAGCCGCCGGTCGAGGCCGCGGCGATGCACGCGCCGAGTTGGCTTGATCTTTCCTCAACCCCCGTCCTGACCTATCTGGCCAACACGATTGCGTTGGCGCACAAACAAAACGCGGGTAGTGACGAAAAGCAGATTCCGTACTCGACGATCACGGCGTTGGCATCCCCGCCTGGAAATGAGAAGCTGGGGGAGGATGAGATTCTGTTGAATCAATGGGCGGCCGACGATCTCGACGCCAAGCCGGGCGATTCCGTTCGGATCGAATACTACGTGTCCCGATCGAGCGGCAGTCTAGAAACCCGGACAGCTTCTTTCACGCTCTCCGGCGTCGTTCCCATGAAAGGATGGGCCGCCGATCCGGGTTTCATGCCGCCCTATCCGGGCATCAGCGATGCCCAAAGCGTGGCCGATTGGGATCCGCCGGACTCCTTCAGGATCGATCTGAATCGCATCCGTGACAAGGACGAGCAATACTGGAAGGATCATCGAGGAACACCCAAGGCGTTCGTTTCGCTCGAGTCCGGACGACGGTTGTGGACGGAGGCCGATCGCCGATTCGGCCAATCGACGTCGATCAGGATCCATCCCCAACCGGATCAGACGATCGATGCTGCTGCGGTTCAGTACAAGCGGGCGCTGCTGGCATACCTCGATCCGGCCCGGTTGGGCCTGGCCTTCGAGCCGGTCCGGCAGCGCGCGGTCGAGGCCGCCACCGGAAGCACGGACTTCAGCCAACTCTTCATCGCCTTCAGCTTCTTCATCATCGCTGCCGCCGCGATGCTGGTGGCCCTGGTGTTTCGCCTCGGTGTCGAACGTCGGGCGTCGGAGGTCGGCCTTCTGCTCGCACTCGGATACACGCCCAAAAAAGTCTCTCGGCTCTTTATACTCGAAGGCGCACTGCTCGCGGATATCGGCTCGATACTGGGCCTGTTGCTCTCGATCGGATATGCCTGGCTGATGCTCGCCGGTCTCCGCTCCGCCGACTGGTGGGGCAATGCCGTCCACGCGCCGTTCCTGGAGCTCCATATCTCCTCGTCGAGCCTGGTCATCGGATACCTCGCCGGGCTGGCCCTCGCCACGGCCTCAATCGCCGGGTCTATCCGAGGACTGACGAAACAATCGCCCCACCGGCTCATGGCCGGTGCGATTCAATCGGGAAGGTCGCTGGCCGCGCGCGGCCGGTCGCGTCTGTCGTGGGTGATTTTCCTCGCCACTCTATCGATTGCCGTCGGCATTCTGGCCGCAAGCCAGGTGACCGACGCGGTCCCGGAGGTCGTTGCTTTCTTCGTCGCGGGCACGGCGCTGCTCGTCGCGGGTCTTTCAGCGGCATCCATCCGGCTTCGACGCGATCGGCTCGCGCCGATTCAATCCAGCGGCATCGGGGCACTCGTGCGGCTCGGCCTGCGCAACGCCATGAGACATCGCGCCCGCAGCCTCGCGACGGCGGGACTCATTGCCTGTTCCACCTTCGTGATTGTCGCCGTTGGAGCCAGTCGGCACGACATAGGGACCGAAGCGCTTGAACGAAACGGGGGAACGGGCGGGTACGGACTGATCGCCGAGGCCGTGATTCCGCTTCCCTACGACCCGGCGACACCGGCCGGTCGCGATGCCCTGAACCTCACCGAGTCCACGAGTCTGCTGTTGAATCAGGCGGAGGTGATGGCGCTGCGTCTGCAACCCGGTGACGACACGAGTTGCCTGAACCTGTACCGCGTGTCTCGGCCGAAGATCCTCGGCGCGCCCCCAGAAATGATCGACCGGGGAGGATTCGCGTTTACCCGTTCGATGGCCGAATCGGCCGAGGAGGCGGCCAATCCGTGGCGGCTGTTGGACCGAAGATTCGATGACGGCGCCGTGCCCGCCATCGGTGACGCAAACACGCTCACCTACCTGCTGAAGCTTGGCATCGGCGACGACTTCCCCCTCACGGACGAACGTGGCCGACAGATGAAGCTGCGTATCGTGGGTATGCTCGGCGGCAGCGTTCTGCAGGGCGAGTTGCTTATCGCCGAACGTCGGTTTATGGAATTGTTCCCATCGATCAGCGGCCACGGCTTTTTGCTTGTGGACGCGCCGCAAGGAACCCGCGATGAACTCGCCCGCACCCTGGAGCGAGACCTTGCGGATTTCGGCCTCGATGTCGAATCGACGCCCGATCGGCTGAACGCCTATCGTGCGGTTGAAAATACCTATATGTCCACATTTCAGACGCTGGGCGGGCTGGGACTTGTGCTGGGAACACTGGGGCTGGGAGCGGTCATGCTGCGCAATGTGCTGGAACGACGGGGCGAATTGGCGCTGTTCCGCGCAGTGGGTTTTCGGAGATCGCAACTGGCTGGAATGGTGCTGGTCGAAAACGCCGCCTTGCTTCTGGCGGGGGTGTTGATCGGCGGTCTCTCCGCATTGCTGGCCGTGGCCCCGAACGCGATGGAGCGGGCCGGACGAATATCTTGGGCCGCACTCGGTTCGATCCTCATCATCGTCATATTGGTGGGGATGCTGGCCGCGGTCGGGGCGGTCGTTTCGGCCCTGAAACAGCCGCTATTGCCGGCGCTCCGGTCGGAATGAGAGCACAAGATTGGAGATCGCTGAGTTGTGGCAGGTCTCGACGCGTACCGCATGGCCCCGCTTCGCTTGGCCATGCCACCCGGCCGCTATCTGGCTACCGCTTCATTTTCGCAGATCGATGCAGACCATCTGATCCATGTTGCGTGCGTAAATACGTCCATCAACCAGCGTGGGAATGGTCCAGCATCGGCCCTCCAGGATCTCCGCTTCTCCCGTCGCTTTGAATCCGCCCGGTGTGGCCGGGGCGATTCGAAGCCGGCCCTCACCCGACAGAGCGATGAGATGGCCGTCGGCGAGGAGGACGGTGCCATGGGAACCGTGTTCGCGCCATTGCTGCTTGCCGGTCATCAAGTCCACACACTTGAACGCCGCTTGATCGTATGAATAGAGATTCCCCTGGTGAATCACCGGCGTCTGAAACTTGTTTTTCATGACTTTACTGCGCCAGATTTCGTTCGCCTCGATCGCGTCTCCCTTTTTTCCCAGCTTGTAGAGACCACAGCCGGTCGAATAGCCGGAGCTGATAAAAAGGTATCCATCATGAAAGATCGGCGTGGCCGCGTTGACCTTCCAGTCGGTCTTCCACGGCATACTGAAGACCTCCCGGCCCGTTTCCAGTTCCGCGATGACGACGCTTTTTCCCAGGAAACTGCAGATATATTTCGTTCCGCCCATCTCGAACGGATAGGGGGTTGAATAGCCCGAGTCGCCGTCGTCCCCGCATGCCCATATTTCATCGCCAGTCTTCTTGTTCAGGGCACGGAGTCCGCCGCCACTGCCGCCGGTGGCGACGATGGCCCGCTTTCCCTGGATCAGAACCGAGCCGCTGTAGCCCCACTGCGGGATAGCGTCATATTTTCGTGACCAGACCTTCGAGCCGTCATCGGCCTTGAAGCACGCGATCGTTCCCAAGGCACCCATGATATAGACACGACCCTTGTCGTAGGTCGGTGTACCGCGTGTGCCGTCGCCGAAGTTATTGCGATAAGATTCCTCGATCGACTGCTTCCATAACACTGTGCCCTTGTCCGCTTTCAGGCAAATCAATACCTGGCTTCCATCCTCGGTACCACATGTATACACACGTCCCTTCACACAGATGATCCCGCTGTAGCCGGCCCCGATCCGGCGAGCCCAGACGGTCTTCAATTCTCCCTTCCAAGCCTTCTTGAAATTCGTCTCCGTGCTGATGCCGTCGTGGTTCACCCCGCGCCAGTTCGGCCAGTCCGCCGCGATCACTGGAGCCGTCGCATTGACAACACTCGACAGAATCACGATAGTCATCCAGCATCGGAACGGGTTCATCGCAGAACTCCTGATAATAGGTCGCCGTCATGGGCTGCCCGCCGACGAGATGCTACTGCATCGCGTCGCTGGTTTCCACGGGCAGGGGCGCTTCAAAAAGCCCGGCTGAAGCCGGCATGGGATTCTCGGATTTGGGATCCTCTGATTCCGACATGGCCGCGCGACCCCTGGCCATGCCACCTGGTGCGCTCGTCTTTCGCGACGGTTGCACTTCCGGTATCCTTCCTGTATCGAACGCACCGTATCGCCGCCGTGCACTCCCGAAATACAGGACCAATATCACGAACCGGAATCTTCATGCCCGACGAATGGCAATTGCGACGAGACATCTGCGACATCGGCCGACGCTTGCACGAACGCGGCCTCGTCGCCGGCACCGACGGCAACGTCTCCGCCCGGCTCGTCGGCGAGCGCATTCTCATCACACCGAGCGGGGCCTGTCTCGGCCTGCTCCAACCGGACGATCTGGCGATCATCGATACCACCGGCACGAGCCTGCCAACTCGCGCCAAGCCCTCGAGCGAACGATGGATGCACCTGATGGCCTATGCCCAACGGCCGGATATCACCGCGGCGATCCATGCCCATCCGCCCGTCACGATTGCCCTGACCGTCGCCGGTGTGGCCATGCCGCAGTGCGGCCTGCCCGAGGTAATCCTCGCCTTCGGACAGGTGCCGGTCACCTCCTACGCGACCCCCGCGACAGAGGAGGGCGCGGCGGTCATCCGCGAACCGATCAAGACATATGACGCACTGGTACTGGATCGCCACGGTTCGCTGACCGTCGGAAAAAATGTTCACGATGCGCTGTTCAAGCTGGAAAAACTGGAACATGGAGCACATGTGATGTATCTGGCCCACCAACTGGGCGGGGCGAAGAATCTGCCGCCGGAGGAGGTGGCTAAGCTCGCCGCCCTGCGCGAACAGTTCGGCCTCGGCCGCGCGTCGGATGTCGCCGCCGAATGCATCCCGCCGGGAACAGTCATTCCCCGAATCCCGCGCGGACCCGACGCGTATTGAATACCTGGGTGGCATGGCCAAACGAAGCGCTGCCGGGTGGCATGGTCAAGCGTGACTTGCTTGATCGAATAATCAAGCAAGTCACGCTTGGCCATGCGATACTCGGACATCCCGAGAAGGCTGGACCGAGAATCCTTTCTCGGTCCGCTCGCATTGGATAGAAGACATGAACCGGAGCACAGCTTCTTCAACAATCGAGTCGAAGCCATCCGAGCGCAACCGATCCGAAGCCGTCCGACTCATGCGCGAAATCCGCTTCTCGATCGATCGCGACTGGGCCCGGGCGGCCCACGGCAAAGACGGCTTCGCCGGAGCACACCCGATCAGTAACTCCTGGGGCGGCTGGCCATCCGCCGTCGGCGTCGCCCCCTACCTCGTGATGCGAATCGTGGTCTCGGGACAACCCGACGCCGAAACCGGCTATCTGGTCAACATCCAGGAACTCGACAAATTGCTGAGACAGCGAGCAATTCCACTGGCTGCCCGGCGGCTTCTGGCCAGCGGTGTGGGGCTGACCGGCGAGTCCCTGCTGATCGGCATCTGGAAGACCGTCTCGCGCGAAGTGCCGGCAATGTGCCGGGCGGAGGCGCTGCGGTTGTGGACGACGCCCTATCTGTCATACGGCATCCGAACGAGAGGCGAAGCGATGATCGAACTGACACAGTGTTTCGAGTTTTCGGCCGCACACCGGCTCCACGTCGCGTCCATGTCGGCCGAGGAGAACCGCCGCTGTTTCGGCAAGTGCAACAACCCCAACGGCCACGGTCACAACTACCAGGTAGAAGTCACCATCGCACGGGCGGTGGGCGAGTCGCCGGAGTCGGTCCTTCCGCTGCCGGAATTCGAGTCGGTCGTCAAACGAGAGGTCATCGACCGGCTGGACCACAAACACCTGAACGCGGACGTGCCGGAGTTCGCGAAGTTAAACCCATCGGTGGAAAACATCGCCCGAACGATCTGGGGATTCCTGGACGGCAAACTCCCGCCCGCAACGCTTCGCAAGGTGCGAGTCTGGGAGACGGCGAAGACCTACGCGGAGTATGCGTCCGGGTAGCATCGGCGTCCCGCCGGTCGTTGTTTCTGGAATCCACCCGGGTAGCATCGGCATCCCGCCGGTCGTTGTTTCTGGAATCCACCCGGGTAGCATCGGCGCCCCGCCGGTGCGGAAAGATACCGCATCCTTTTCTTCGCGAAAATTGGGATACCCAGCACAAGGAGTTCCGACATGTATATCGAGCGCCATCGAGTGAGAAACATTTCATCGATATTCTTGATTCTGGCAGTCGTGTTTGTATGTAGCTGGTCGATACAATCGAGCGTGGCAATCGCGCCAAAGGGCAAGGAAAAGAAGACTCAGATCGATGTGCTCTTCTCGCCCAACGGCGGCTGCGCCAACCGAATCATCGAGGAAATCGACAACGCACGGAAAACGATCCGTGTACAAATGTACTTCTTCACCTCCGAACCGATCGCCAACGCACTGATCGAGGCGAAGAGGCGGGGTGTGGATGTTCAAGTCATCCTCGACGATTCGCAGGAGAAGGCGAAGTACGGCCGATGGCGAGTCCTGCACCGCGACGGCGTCGCCGTCTCGTTCGACGGCGAGCATGCCACGGCCAACAACAAGATCATCCTGATCGATCGGCGAACGATCATCACCGGCTCCTACAACTACACGAAGGCAGCCGAGGAGAAGAACGCCGAAAACGTGCTCATCATCCGGCACGCGCCGAAACTGTTCCATAAATACCTGGCAAACTTCGAGAAGCATCTGGAACACGCACGACAATGAAAAAGGTGACGATCTACAGCGACGGCGGTTGCCACGGCAATCCCGGTCCCGGCGGCTGGGCGGCGGTGCTGCTCCACGGCAAGGCCCGCAGGGAAATCTCCGGCGCGGCGGCGGCGACGACCAACAATCGGATGGAACTCACCGCCGCCATCGAGGCACTAAAGACGCTCAAGGAACCGTGCGAGGTGAACTTTCACACCGACTCGCAGTACGTCCAGAAAGGCATGCGGGACTGGCTTCCGGGATGGAAGGCGAAGGGCTGGCGGCGAGGCAAGAAGCCTATCAAGAACCTGGACCTCTGGAAGTCGCTCGATGCCGAGGCCGCCCGGCACACGGTCCACTGGCACTGGGTCCGCGGCCACAACGACGATCCCGAAAACGAACGCTGTGACGAGTTGGCCAATCTCGCCACCGATGCGATCAAGCAGGAGTTGGGCCCGGCAAGGCTGGACGCGGCGCTGGATGCGTTTCAGGCCGGAGAGATGGATTTTTTCTAGTGCTCCAACCCACATAGTTCGATGGGTGGCCTGCCCAAGCCCCAAGGCGCGGGCATGCTGAACCACGGCGCCGGGTTCGCCACAATTCCATTTCACTTCCGCGCTCAGAAATCGGTAGATCGACCGGCAGCGCTCGGATAGGCTGTAACGCATGAACACCCTGCCACCCAAGGCCGAAATGCAGCGCGCGATGATGCAACGCGACGCCTCCTACGACGGCGTCTTCTTCGTCGCCGTACAAACTACGGGCATCTTCTGCCGGCCGGACTGCCCGGCCAGAAAACCCCACGCGGAAAACGTCGAGTTCTTCTCGTCGGCCCGAGACGCCCTCCTGGCGGGCTATCGACCGTGCAAACGATGCCGCCCGATGGACACAAACGGCCGCCCGCCCGGCTGGATCGAACGGCTGTTCGCCGAGGTGGAGCACGATCCGGCCGCGCGATTGCGCGATCGAGACCTGCGAGCGTTGTCGATCAAACCGGCCCGAGCCCGACGCTATTTCAACAAGCACTACGGCATGACCTTCCAGGCCTATCATCGGGCGCGGCGGATGGGCCGGGCGATCAAGCAGATTCGACGTGGTCGGGATTTGACGGACGTGGCATTGGGTCACGGCTTCGATTCGCCCAGCGGATTTCGAGATGCCTTCACAAAAACCTTCGGTCGCACGCCCGGAGCGAGCCGATCGGTCGGATACATCGTGGTAAAGATGATCGAGAGCCCGATCGGACCACTGATCCTCGGCGCGACGGAAGACGCCCTCTGTCTGCTGGAGTTCGTGGATCGCCGGGCGTTCGAGTCGCAGATTGCGACGTTGCGGCGGCGATTCGATCGGGCGGTGGTGCCTGGAATCAATAAGTGGATTCGGCAGGCAAGCGAGGAACTGGCGGAATATTTCAAGGTTCGTCTCAAACGATTTCGCGTGCCGATCGACACGCCGGGTACGCCGTTTCAGGAGTCGGTGTGGAAGAGATTGCAGCGGATCCCCTATGGAAAGACGATTTCCTACGAGCAATTGGCGTCGGATATCGGAAACCCCGGCGCGGTCCGGGCGGTCGGCACCGCCAACGGCAAAAACCGCATCGCCATCATCATTCCCTGTCATCGCGTGGTGAACAAAAGCGGCCGGCTCGGCGGCTACGGCGGCGGCTTATGGCGAAAACAATTGCTGCTCGATCTGGAACGCGGCACAACGACCGACCACATGTTCTCGGAGAAGACCTGATGTCCGTGGATACAATCAGATTGCTCATCTCCTGCCCCGATGCCCGGGGGATCATCTCAAATGTAACCGGCTTTGTGGCTGAACATGGAGGGAACATCCTGGACGCAGATCAGCACTCGGACAAGGAGCATGATGAGTTTTTCATGCGCGTCGAAATCGAACAAACGGGATTCGGCCTGAATCGCGACACGTTCGAACCGGCCTGGAAAAAGGTTGCCGACCGGTTCGCCATGCGCTGGCAGATTCACTGGGGCCGGGACATCAAGCGCATGGCCGTCTTCGTGAGCAAGTCGGGCCACTGTCTGAACGATCTACTCTGGCGATGGAAGACGGGGGAATTGCGCGTCGAGATCCCCTTCGTACTCGGCAATCATGACGCCCTGAGAGAGGTCGTCGAGGCGTTGGGGCTTCCATTTCATCATCTGTCGATTACCAGTGAGACGAAGGCCGAACAGGAAGAACAGGCGGTTCGGTTGCTGGAGGAGTCGCGGATTAATTTCGTCGTCCTGGCCCGTTACATGCAGATTCTTTCGCCCTCATTCGTGGCTCGCTATCCCAACCGGATCATCAACATCCATCACAGCTTTCTACCGGCCTTCGCCGGCGCGAAGCCTTATCATCAGGCCTATCATCGAGGGGTGAAGATCATCGGTGCAACGAGCCATTACGTGACCGACGTGCTGGACGAAGGGCCGATCATCGCACAGGAGACGATGGCGGTGGATCATCGGGATACCGTGGATGACCTGGTCCGCAAGGGCCGCGATCTGGAGCGCGTCGTCCTGGCCCGCGCCGTGCGGCATCATGTGGAAGACAAGATTTTAACAAGCCAGAATAAGACAGTAGTATTTGAATAAAACGTCGAAAAGTCCTCGTGCTTCCGGATAATCATTCCGCGATAAGACAGGATCACATACCTCTTTTTTCGCCCCGTAGGGGCCGCAACATGTCAGCCC
>JBHHUV010000004.1:0-21571 GCA_046754005.1 Phycisphaerae bacterium
GTTCATATTCCCGGCTCCATTGTTGGATCCTGAAGAAAGATCAATCCGAATATTCGGACGGAAACGACCGGAGACGCGATGATCGCACCGAGTGCGGAACCATCCATCCCGTACAGATAACGGGAGTGGCGACCGATTGCTTCCTGCAGTGATCGACTATTCCGAAATCGCAACAGAAAGATTCACGAACCAGACGCGACCTCCAATCAATCATGTTCGCCCGATATGATCGAACACGTGTTTCACCCTGTCTTGTGGGCCACCTGTCGTCGAATACCCGGCCACGAACATCACTGAGAATCAGTATACCGCTCTGGTGTGGGAGCGCTCGGATGATTTTCGAAAAATGGGGGCGATGTCGGCTGTCTGTCCGATATCACCCCGCTCATTCAAGGAAATGCCCAGATAAAAAACAAGCCGGCGCGCCACGTCGAGTGAATGATCCATCTTGCTCTGGCATTCACTTTTGTTTCAGAAGGATTATTCAATCACTTCCCCTCGACGGTCAGGCTCCAAGCAATCGAGAGACGAATGGCGCGATGTCGTTCATATCGAGAATCAGGTCGCCGTTGAGGTCGCCCGTGCAACCGTAGTATTCCTGTCCGGTGCCCAGCAGGAGGCTCGTAAATGGGCCGATGTCGGCACCCGTGATCGCCCCATCGCCGTCGATGTCGCCCACCGCGTTCGGGCAGCCGCAATTGATCGGTAATATGTCCGCGGAAAGGATGCGGACGATGTCTTCCCGACAGAATGTCTTGACGAACGGATGAGAATTCTCCTTCAAGGGCGTTCCCTGCTCGTCGATGAAACGGTCCAACTGCTGAACCTCGACCAGGACGCGCGAAGCGCTACCTGACGGCACCGTTGAGCGCAGCATCGGATTCGTCGGATCGGTGACATCGACGACCTGAAGGCCGAATTCCTGATTGGCAACCAGTGCGTAATCGTCCACGCCCGGCGGGGTCATCTCACTGGCGACGTCCACGTCCGCGGAAGTGCCACCCAAATTCGTGGCGGCGCCCACCTCGACGATCGTGTCCGGCTGCGTGATGTCGAAGACATGGAGACCGGCCGCACCGGCCGCCACATACAAGTAATCATGTTCGCGGGAGGGCGTCACGCCGGCGGCGGGAACGTATCGCGTATAGGTATCCAGCCCCGACGCGCCGATCAATGGTAATCCACCGGCCAGACGGGGTGAGGCGAAATCCGGCAGCAAATCGACAACCCACAGACCGTAGCCCGGGTCGGCAACGTAAGCACGCGAGGCAAAATCGCTCCCCATCTGATAATGCGCATAGAGCGCCACATCCTCGGCGTGGATACCACTGACGGTTCCGATGATATGCGGAACGCTGGGATCGGCAACGTCGACCACATCCAGCCCCGCCGATCCGGCAGCAACAAACAGATGAATGCCCCAAGGTACGGCACGAACCGCCGTCGGAATCGGCACGATCGAAAGCAGTTGCACTTCCGTTGGAAGACTGTTGTCGTAAAGGTAGATTCCTTCGCCTTGCACGACGACATACAGCGTGTCCGCCACTCGGCTGACATCGATCGCGTGTATCCCATCCAGCACCGAGGCGGGACCGGCGGGCGATCCCGCTCGCATGTCGTAGATGGCCAGCCCGGCCGCGCCCTGTGCGACATACAGAAAGTCGGCCGTGCCTTCGATGACGTTGGGCAGCGCCGCGACCGCCAGCGCGGGTTCGCCGAGCCATGTGTCCAAGGGTGGCGGATTCTCCGGATCGGCGTGGCGATCGAAGATTCGCACGCCATCGGACCCCGCGACGAACGCACGTTGTCGCGCGACCGCGTAGTTGCCCGATCCCAACCCAAGCGCCGGAGGCGATCGGTGGCATTCGGCGCAGGTTCGGACCTCGCCTCGGCCCCGGACGGTGTGCGGGTTCACCGGATCGAGCGCCAGGCCCGACAACCCGTTCACGGTAGAGGGCATGGCAAAATCCAGAATCTTGCTGCCATCCGCCGCCGTCACATCCGCGATGGGTTGGCAGCCGACGATATAGGGGGCGATCTTACCACCCGCATTCGGACCCATCATGAAGCGCTGGAATGCCTCGAAGATCTTGTTGTTCGTCCGTGCGCGGCCTTGCTCCATTTCACCCGTCATCAGGTTCAATCCGCGGAAACGCTCATCCCGTTCAAAATGGCAGCCGAAGCAGTTCGGCGTCCACGACGAATGACAGGCGTAACATTCCAGCCCCCCTTCTTCGCGGAGGTGGTTCTCGTTCATCGCGCATGAGGCCCGTGGATTGAAGATCGGCGATGTGGGATCGACGATATCCATGGCCTGGCGCAGCAAGTGATCCTGCCCATCCACCTTCGACACCACACTCGCACTACCATCCTCATTCCAGTGAGCGTTTCTGAGCGGTATGCCGTCGTTGTCCAGCAGGGAGCCCTCCGCCCACGGCGTACCATGACAGGTCTGGCACTCGATCTTGGTCGCCTGGTCCATGTGGCCGTAGATGTTCCCTTCACCCATGATCTCCTGCCGGGTGTGGCAATCGATACAGTGCATGCCGTTGGACCAGTGGATGTCGGCCGGATTCGTTTCGGGATCGACCATGTGAAAGTTGCCGTTGAACCGTTCGTCCGTCGTACCCGGCACGCCAGGCCCAGATGGCAGACGAGGCGGCATCTGGGCCCGGCCCGTGTAGTTCAGGCCGATGCGCGATCCGCGATGATGACAGTGCAGACATTGTTCTGTCGGAATCGCTCGTGTAATCCGGTGAATGATGGGATGACCCGGTTCAGTGTGGTCGATCGACATGTCGGCACTTTGGGACAGCCCATCATTGGCGTACGGCATGTGGCAGGCCACGCAGCCATCCGCCCGATAGACGCCTTCGGCGCCGATGGCGCCGCGATAGCCCTTGCCTCGCGACCATAGATGGCAGCGGGCACAGGCCTGGCTCGGGACAGCCCGAAAGTGCGTCGAAATCAGAGTCGGATCGTTGCTCGAATCGTAAATGATCAGGTCTTCCAGAGAGGGTACGGCTCCGCGGGCCAAAGCCCCACCGGAAAAAGGCGGCATCACGTCCTCATCCGTAATCGCGAACGTTCCGTAGATGGGTGTCTTCGTATCGACGACGTTGTTCTGGTACAACCCCCCGGCATAGTGACCCGCCGCCGTGGCCATCATGCTCGTCTTGACATATGAAGCGATGGTCGGATGGCACAGACCACAGGTCCTGTCCACAACACGCAGGTTCGAGGGGTTGACAAATTGCTGGTATGGAAGATCATAATCCAACGGCGGCACGGTCTGGTCCATGATCACCGGCAGCGTCGGCTGAACATGAGCGATTTTCTTATCCGTGGCCGTTCCATCACCACCGTGACAAAATGTACAGGTGAGAAACCCACCCATTGCCTCCGAGGCATTCTCAATATCCCCATGACAACTCATGCACCCCTCGTCCTCCCCCCCGGGCCATGACGCGTCGCCGGGCTGAATGAGGGCCCCTCGTAACTCCGTAAAACCGTAGCCATGTCTTGATTCGCGGGGCGCCACCGTATCAGCCGCATTCGCTTCCGAGGCAATGCGATCTCCATTCCCGTCGGTTACCATTCCGCCGGCCCGGACTTCGGCGACACCTTGAAACGCGATTGCACCCAGCGCGATCCAACAGACAGTACGTGTCATCATCTCACTTCCCTCCAACGAATCATTCAGGGCACACGGGAATCATGTGTTCAACGAACCCACGCCTACATGTACGCATCGGGGTCAGGGATTCCGCTTGGATTGTGATGGCGTGGCGTCCACGCTAACTACCTTGAAAGTTCTATTCTTATCCAGAAATCCATTATATCAAATTGGATCCGTTCAAGCGATGGCCACAAGCGGCAGCCGATACACTCCGGAAACTCGAATCTTCAGGTATCCGAGAGTGGCTGAACACAGCCGATGGCGAGATCCAGCGAAGTTATTGGACAATCGGGATCAATCAAGTCGGAATCGGTGAAGGTGTATCCCGAAGTACTGGGAATACCACACACATACCCAGCGTTCGGTTGATTCCAGGACAGAAAGGAACAGGTGTAGAAAGGGTTCCAAAATCGGGATCATCCAATTCCGGTCCAACCATGGAACGGAAATGGGCCGGCCACACGGAATATCCAGCGCACTCAAGTCCGCAGGAATAAACGCGACCGGCGCCGTGAGATGTCCCCTCCGGAAAAAGCGCTCTCACGGGCCGGGCCGCGTCAGGGTACGATCAACGCCTGGACGAACATCTGAATATCTCCACCATCCGCCGACGTATCTCCGTTCATATCCGCCGCGGCCATATGACATGGATCGGCGTCCATTCCAAGAAGGACGCCGACAAAGACCGGGGAATCATTGATGTCCACCACACCATCGCAGTTGACGTCGCCGGCCAGCGCGGCGAGTGTGTGTTCAAAGGCGCCGATGTCGATGATGAGGATGTTCCACAACTGCCGGGTGTGGTCGGGCAGTCCGGCGTACCCGGCTCGTCCACAAATCGTGGATTGCCGTCGAAATCGGTTGCGATTCCTCTCGGCGCACCGGCACTCTCTCAACAAGGACCGCGACATCGTCGGATTTGCCGGGCATTGAATTTCCCTACTCCCCTCCACTGCCCAGGCCGCAATCCAACGATGTTCGCGGCCGGAATCTCCCCCCCCACGTCTATATCGAATCATACGACTCATCCTCGATTGCATATCTGATACGCAAGCCTATCCCCCTTGAGCCGGGCGTCTGATACCGATGTCAATAATCAGGCTCCAATGAGTATGGTTACAAAGTCTTGAACGTCGTTCCCGTTCATCATGCCGTCTCCATTCATGTCCGCCGCCGTCACATGGCAGGGATCGATGTCCATACCGAGCAAGACGTTCACCAACGCGGCCGAATCATTCATGTCCAGCACGCCGTTACAGTCCACGTCTCCCGCGACTTCGCACACGACCGCCGTGCAATTGATCCCATGACCTTGGAACACGCCGCCCAGCGCCGTACACGCCGCCGCGTCGACTTCGTTCGTGCAACTGCCGTCTGAATGACAACACGCGCCGGGAAAGACCGGACAAACCACCGTCATGCAATCCGTGCCATGCCCTTGGAACACGCCGCCAAGGGCCGTGCAGGTGGCGGCGTCCGCCTCATTTGTACAACTCCCATCCGGATAACAGCACGCACCGGGTAACAGTGGACAGACCGTCGTCAGACAGTCAGACCCATTCCCCTGAAACATGCCGCCCAGAGCAATACACGTCCCCGCGTCCGGTTCGTCGGTGCAGCTTCCATCGGGATGACAACAGGCACCGGGCAGCACCGGGCAGGTTGTGGTCAAGCAATCGGTGCCATTACCCTGAAAGACGCCACCCAGCGCGGCACACGTGGCCGCATCCGGTTGGTCGGTGCAGCTTCCATCGGGCTGACAGCATGCACCGGGTAATACAGGGCACTGCGTCGTGGCACAGACCGTGCCGCTGCCCTGAAACGTGCCACCGAGGGCCGAACACGTCCCGACATTCGGTTCATCCGAACAGGATCCGTCGGCATGACAGCACGCACCGGGCGGTCCGTTACACACCGTGGTAAGGCAATCGGTCCCGTGCCCCTGGAATGCGCCGCCCAGCGATGTGCAGGTCGCCGCATCCGGCTCGTCCGTACAGCTCCCGTCAGCGTAACAACACGCACCTTGTAGAATCAGGCACGTCGTCCCGATGCAGTCGGTGCCGCTGCCCTGGAATGCGCCTCCGAGCGTGTCGCAGGCGAGCATGTCGGCCACGTCCTGACAGGTTCCATCGGGGAGACAACACGCACCCGGCGGCGGCGGACAGGGATTCATCCCACACATCACTGAAAAGCCCTGAAAAGTCCCGCCCTGAGCGGCACAATCGGCTTGAACAAGATCCTGACACGAACCATCGATGAAACAGCACGCGACCTGGGGCTGTTGGCAAATCGTGGGATCGCATGGGACATTATCCCCGATGTATTCGCCTCCCAGTGCTCCGCAGGCCGACTGTGTTTCGATACTGCATGTCGCGTCGAGCAATGAACAGCAGGCACCCGTCAACTGCGGGCAAGGGTTTGGCGTGCAAACCGTGCCATGGCCCATGTAGGTTCCCCCCTGTGCAACACATTCGGACGCGGGTTGAATCCCGCATGATCCCACGGCATCGCAACACGCCCCCGATGGCGGCGGACAGGGATTCGGAAAACAGGGGATGTTGTCGCCCTGATAGACCCCGCCGCCGGCAGTGCAACTGGCTGCCGTCTCCTGGGTGCAGGTGCCGTCTATATGGCAGCAGCCGCCGGTCGGCTGTGGACAGGGATTCGGCGTACAAACGGTGTTGACCCCCTGGAAGGTGCCGTTGGCCGCACTGCAATCAACGAGGGATTGCACCAGACAGGAACCGTCTACAAAACAACAGGCGCCCATCGGCTGTGGGCAGGGATTCGGCGTACAAGACGTGCCATCACCCTGGTAGACACCGCCGATGGCCATGCAATTCGCCTGTTCGCGGATCGTGCAGGAGCCATCCGCCCCGCAACACGCGCCGACGATCGTGCCGCAACCGAATGAAGAAACCAGGAAGGCATCCAATCCGGATTCATTGATACTCTGCGGATCGGCGTCGTTGGTCGTAAAACGAACCTTCATGGTCGGCGTGAGGACGACCCCCAAGGCGTCCAGTGTCGCCTGATCGATCGTATTCGTCCGCCAGTTCAACCCCCCGTTCGTGTCATGGCGGGTGATCTCGATCCAGGGGCCCACGCCGTCGTTGCTGTTAATCTCGACCAGCATGTGATCGACCCCCCCGACCGTATCCGTCAGGTACAGGTAGTAGGCGTAGTTGATACTGATATTGCCGATCGACATGTCGATGGTCGGCGAAGTCAGCCGTACCGCGCCATTATCGACATCGGTATTGCCGATCTGGTTCTGTGTCAGCCAGCACTGACCGCTGCCGTCAAAGTCGGAGACTGGGTCGTAGGCCCATGCGGGATCGTTGACCGGCAGGCCGCGCTCCCAGTCGCCCGAGATCGCCCCCAGGTTCTCCGGAACCCAGAGTTGGTCGAACTCGAAGTTGTCGTTGAAGATGGCCACCGCCTCGCCGACCACGGCGCTGAAGAAGGAGGTGGGTGCATTGGCCGGCTGAAATATGACGCCCGTTATGGCACCCTCGGCGCTGAAGTAGAAATCGGGTGAATCGCCGCAGTTTATGACCGGCAGAGTTGCCTGATACAGATCGCCGGCCACCAACGTGAGCGGCGCGCTGACGAATGCCCCGCCGGTATAGCGGTAAAAGACCGTCGGGCTGCCGGGCACGACCGTGTCGCCAATGGCGGAGACGCGAACATCGATCACCGGGATTACGCCCGAGTTCAGGATCGTCGGCAGGCCGTTGGGGAAGCTGATGCTCATCCCCATGTTGGTCGGCCCGTCGCCGACAAGCGAAAACACCTGCGGGCCGACCGGCACGTTGAAGCCGACCACCTCAACCGTCCACGTTCCCGCTTCTGGGTTGTCGACCAGAACCTGCTCGATGTTGTTGATGTGATCTTCCAGGGTCCGGACTGCCGGAGCCGAGGGATTCGCCAGACCGCCGAGCGTCCACGGAAAGTGCTGAACCCCCGACGGGCTGGTCACGCGAAGATCGAGATCGTTCACGAGTGCCGGGCTGACATTCGGCGTGCCGGGTGGGTCGTCCCAGGCCAGCGTGACCTTCAATTCCGGATCACCCGCAACAATGTCAACAGTACGAGAAAAAATCGTCCCCTGGCTGACGCTGTCTTCGGTGAACGCGCCGGTCCTCATGAAATCGACCGTCCGCTGAATCCGTACCGAACCGTAGCCCGTCTTGTAATCGGGTCCGACGGACTCGATGTCCTGGGCATTGTGGGCCAGCAGGGCCTTGAGTGTGGAGTTACGAAAATCGGGCTGGCCGGGAAACTGCACGCGGAAGTCCTGCAACAATAAAGCGGAGATGCCGCAGACCGTCGGCGATGCCATCGACGTCCCGCAGAAAGTCGTGTAACTCGTGTCGCTAACGGCCGAGCAGGATGTCACACCTCCATCGCCGCCAATCTGACAACCCGGTGCGGAGATATCCGGCTTCAACCGATCATCATCCGTCGGTCCCCAGCTCGTGAACCAGGTGACCGAATCATCGTTCGAGTTCAAGGCCCCCACCGTGATATGATTCTTCGCGCACGCGGGCGGAGCTGTCGTGTGGTAGGTCGTCCCACATCGGCCCGAGGCGCGTTCGTTTCCATTGGCCCACACAATGCGGAACGGATTACCGCCAAGGCTACCGCGGACGACCGAATCGATGACCGTCGAGGTGACTCCGTAATCGCCTTCCCACGCACAGGGAAACCCATTGGGTGCCGTATTGGTGCCGATCGAATTGTTGGCGATGTGGGCGCCGTAAACATTGATCGCTTCGCCGTAGTCGAGTTCCAGGTCACCGGGATCGGTATAGAGAAAACCGGGTTGGAGGCCGCCTGCCTGTTCGAAACCGTAGGACTGGATGGTGACGCCGGGGGCCATACCCTTGTAGGCGGGATTGGCGACACCCGCGCCGCCGATCGTCCCCGAGACATGTGTCGAATGATTGGACAAGCCCGATGTATCCCGAACATTCAGCCTGCCTTGAAAGTCCACGTGTGAAGCGCGCGCCGTGCCGCCGTCATAAACCAGCACGTTCACACCCGAGCCGTCCAGGTTATAGGGCGGCGCCTGAACGATGTCGGCCTCGGTGATGGAACGGTTCAGATCGTTCAGGTCATCCATCTTCGGCAACGCCGGTTCGAGATAGGAAACGACATCCTCACTCGCGAGTATCTGCGACTGTGACAAGGGAAGCTCGATCACCATTCCGTTGACGGTCCGCAGGCGGCGGCGAATGACGCCTTCATGTGCCTCGACGATCCGCGAGGCGGTGGCCATGGTGACGTCTTCATGAAACAGGATGTAGGCGCCAAACCAAGTCTTGTCGGCCATACCGGGACGGTCGGCCATGGAGGGTGGGACGGGAACCACGGCCCAGTCGGGATTCTCTCCACGATTGAGAACGGGGTGCAGCTTCCACGCCGATTGGATCTCCAGAGCGTCGGCGAGCGAAGGAATGGTGGAGAGCGCCGCGGGGTCTACTCCATTGCGCGCCACCGATGCAAAAAAGGCATAGTCGCCCAGGTAGCCTTGCAGGGTGATGCCTGCACCAGCCAGTGCCGCGCGACTTGTCGGTGTGATCGGTTCGTCGAATTGCAATACCAAGTGACGCCCTTCGCCGCGCGGACCGGGCGTTGCGATTGTTGCGATCACCTCTGCCCGTGTTTTCCCCGATCGTTCGGACAGGCCGGTCCGCCAACGAATTTGTGCCCCTGCTTTCGGTGCGCCGATGATCGCAACCAAGCATCCGATCAAAACGACCGTAACGACATGCCGCGATCGCACGACGCAGCGCCGTGTCAAGGCGTCGTGATTGTACGAATCCGCCCCATTGCGAACCGGTCGATACATCATAACTGTCCAGTTATTCCACCTCATAGATCCATCCCTCTTTCAGGTCGATTCCCGATCTGTTCCGGCAGACACCCGCCTATACGCAAGCCAGTCTCTCTTACAATCACTATGGAACATTTTGCATCCGGATATTTTTGTTCTGGCTCAAGGGCGACACCCAACGAAAGCCGAGTATCTAGCAAGACCTGTACCATTCCCGACCCGATCCTCATTTTTATGCGGATAAGACATCTACGGTCTCCCCAGTAGCGATTGGTGGACATTTAACAGGCGAGAATACGCTTGAACTCGACAGGTCCGCGCGATATCGCTCGATCTTTCGGTGCAATATCAACCACGCGCAGCCCGGCTGATGTTTCCAGCCATTCGCCATTAAAAAGGAGGGGAGTCCCGAAGCGCTAGAATCCGCCGGCAGGAACGGTTCTCGGATCGTATGTCCCATCCGAAAACTTATGTGAATCGGACCTTGATGGTGATCCTGAGATCCCGGGAACATACAATCAGGCAACGAACGGAGGCATTCGATAGGCCGATATCAAGGGCCAACTGCATATCTCATGCCCGGATGTGATGCGCTGGCACACGGATTGTAGTTACCCCGAATATCCAACAGGGTCGTTCCAAGGTTGACTAAGGCTAATCGCATGCAGAGCTTATATAATCGATCACGAACCGAATGCCATCCAATACCGACTCCTCGATGGCTTTGTTTCGTGCAATATCGCACGGTCAATTCGTGCGATTATGCCCGCGGTGGGTTGGGCCTTGCGGACAATCATACAGATCGGCCCTCAACGGGGCCTGAAACGGCAGTGATCAATGGTCCAGATTCGATGGTATCACTTTTATGTCCTTCTCGCGGTATTTGATGTTATCGTGATTATGTCAAGCCTCTATCTTCACGGAAAGACTTTGGACAGCGTCGGCGAATTAATCGTCGCCACGTCCCGCCTCGATGCCCGTGCGGAATGGATCAACCGCGCCAGGCAACGCGTGCTCGAACTCAACGCGCCAGGGAATGACATTTTTCAGGCAATCACTCCCCAGGACTACCACAAGCTCAAGCGCCAACTCCACACCGCCGAGTCCAACCTGTCAGATCTATTTGCATCGCACAATGCGGAAGACTTCGATATCGATGATCTACACACGGAAATCGACGGAATCCTTACGACCGCAAAGGAAATCTTCGAGTCGTTCCGACACATGGCTGAATCGCCCCTTACCGATCCACAGCGGGAGACCATTCTTCTCGAGGCAGGGCCCAGGATGGCGCGGATGGACAATCAACAAAAGAGAGCCTTGTGGCTGCTGGGGGGCTACGACTCCAAGAACAGTGACGAGCGAAACCAATTGTTGCACGCCCTGGCCGCCCGCCTTCAATCCCGATCCAATACACAACGTTATTTCTTCGCCGCGGTCATCCTGATTCTGGTGGGCACCCTCGCATTCGGCCGGCGCCTGCAACAATCCGAGCAGGCTTTGGCACTGGAGCGGCAAAAGGTTCAGGAAGAACGCCGTGAACGCCTGACCGCAATCGGCGAGTTGTGTTCCAGTGTCGCCCACGGCATGCGCAATCCACTCACCGCCATCTGCAGTTCCGTCGAAATCACGCTGGAACTGGCGAAGCTGGATGAAAAAACACAAAATCGCCTGAAGGCTACATTGCACGAGGGCGAACGACTCAACAATCGAATCAACGGTCTGCTCGATGTCGCCCGGATGAACCTGGAGGTTCAAGAGCCCGTCAATCTCACCGACCTCGTTGAACAGGCTGCGCGTGAGTTGAAACCGGCCGCCACGCGAAAAGACATCACCTTCGAACTGAATCTTTCGGCCGCCGACATCATCATCAACGGCGATCGCGGCAAGCTGGAACTCGCCGTCATCGAGTTGATTTCCAACGCCATGGAACATTCCATGCCCGGCGACACGATCCGAGTTGCATGTGACATCGATCAGCCGACCGATCAAATCATCGTCACTGTGGAGGATGAGGGTTCGGGCGTGGAGCCTGACATCCGGGATCGCATCTTCGATCTGTTCTTTTCCACCAAGCCGCAGGGGACGGGAATCGGCCTGGCGACCGTCAAAAGAATCAGCCGCCTCCACGGCGGAGATGTCAAAATCACAACAGGGGCCGGGGTTGGGGCGCGCTTTGCCATCACACTACCGCCGGACAACGTCAAGCAGCGTGCGACAGGCGGGTCTGTGATATAATCGACCGTACCAGGGGGAATCCGAATGCGATCTGGCCAGCCTTGCACAACATCCCGTCGAGCCGGTTTCCGCCGACGGCCGTTACGGATTTCAACCACGCAAAACAGGCTCCCTGGGCGAACGATCAATACATGAGTGTCATCGACGCTCACGTTTTAAGGATTCAGTAATGACACGCGTACTCATAGTCGAAGACGAGCCATTGCTGGCGAGCAACATTCGCGAAAAACTCGAGGCCGCCGGCCATCAGGTCAAAGTCGCCCACACCTGCACAGATGCCATCGCCGCCAACGACGCCTTTTCGCCGGACGCTATTGTCCTCGACCTACGGCTTCCGGACGGCGACGGTCTCAAGCTGCTGCCGAAGTTGAAAGAGGTGTCTCCCGCGTGCGGCGTCATCGTCGTGACCGCTCACGGTAACGAGACCATCGCCGTCAAGGCCATGAAGGCCGGCGCAAGTGACTATCTCACCAAACCGATCCGCCTCGAAGAGCTCAAACTCGTGGTAGACCGAACTCTGGATCGGGAGCGAATCCACGAAAACCTGACTGTTCTCCACAATCAGGAACAAGCTCGAAGCGGGCTGGATCAAATTGTGGGCCAATCCAAGTGCGTGCGCGAACTGAAAAAATCCATCCGGCGACTCGCGAACACCGAAGCCCTCCGCCTGCCCAACCCGCCGACGGTGTTAATCACCGGTGAAACGGGAACCGGCAAGGATCTCGTCGCACGCGCCATCCATTATCACGGCCCGAGAAAGGCCAACCCGTTTATCCGGGTCAATTGTACCGCAATCCCCGGCTCGCTCTTCGAGTCGGAGTTGTTCGGTCATGTCCGGGGCGCATTCACGAACGCCTCCCATGCCAAGCGAGGCCTCATCGAAGTCGCCGAAGGAGGCACCGTCTTCCTGGACGAGATCGGCCATCTCGAGCCCGACATGCAGGCCAAGCTCCTGCTCGCCATCGAACGCAGCGAAATACGGCCGGTCGGCGCGACCGAAAGCCGAACCGTCAATGTGCATATCGTCGCCGCCACGAACCGCAACCTGGACGAGGCCGTCGAGAATGGCGACTTCAGGCGCGATTTATACCACCGCCTCCACGTGATCCAGATCCACCTGCCCCCGCTGCGGGAACGGTCAAAAGATATCCCCGTTCTGATGGCGCACTTCATGAAGATGCATGCCCGCCGCTTCGGTGTAGTGGAAAAAAATGTGCGCGACGACGCCCTCGCTATCTTGCAACAACACGGCTGGCCGGGAAACATCCGGGAGCTCAGCCATTTCATTGAAAATTGCCTGCTGCAACTCGATGATCCCGAAATCAACGCTCGAAACATCCCGCTTGTGGCGGATCAATCATACGGCAAGGTTCGCATCAACAGCCCCGATGCATGTGTCATCAATTTGGACTTCGACGAAAACTGTCCGACGTTCGAGGAAATCGAACGAGTCATCCTCCTCGCGGCCTACAAACACGCGGGGCAAAATTTGTCCGGCGCGGCGCGGTTGCTCGGCATCACACGCGAGGCATTTCGATATCGGCTCAACCGAAGCGCGGAGAAGGCTCGATGAGGCGATGCGAACAACCTCGGACGAGATTGACGCATCGTCCATGGGCCGGCCATTCTGCTAGGCTGAGGGGCCTCCCGTTGGATGGATCGGGCAACCGGATTGCACGGCGCGCTCTGATCATTGCGGTTCTGTGTGCCTGTCTGATCGCCGCGCCTGTCATCCTCGCCCAGCCGGTGGTGATGTCCGATCCCGCGAATGACGCGCTCCTGCGAAAGACGGACGACAACGCGGACGGCTTCATCGATCCGCAGGTCCAACGCCTTCCCGAAATCCTCGAAATGCGCATCGGCACCTACCAGCCGATCCAACCGGACGGCAATCGGTTCATCGGAAACTGGGACAGCGCCGGCGGATATCTTCGCCTGGATATCGATCTCGCCGGCATCATCAACCCGCCCGGACCACTCGGGCTGGACACCAGCTTCCCGTCGTATGATCCCCTGCTCTACGGACCCAATCCTGTTTATGGCTTTATCGAATTCGACATCGACGAGGATGAAAATACCGGCGGCGAACTGAGCGCACCCGATTTTCGCTATCTCGGAAACGTGGCTCGATTCGGCGGCCTACCCGTTGAATCCAGATTCACCAATCGCGTTGCCCTCGATGCCTCTGCCTTTGACGGCGACGTGACCACGCCACCCTTCGTCGATCGCAGTGGCGAGGAGTTTCACATCTCCTTCCTCGGAGAAAGAATCAGCAGCGTGGATGTCGATCACGAAAGCCCCGGCGGTGATCCGGCCCTCTTCGAGGCCGGCGAAACATGGTTCATCGGCGGAAAATTAGTCCATCGGGCCCATGGCTTCGAGCAATTCACCCTGATGTGTTTCAACGAGGAAGGGCGCTATGAAGACGAAGTGAAAATTCAATTCAAGCATGACCTCGCCACCGACATCACCATGATCTCGCTGGTCTACCCGCTGACCAATGCCGGTTCCGCGGCATTCAGCGGCCCGAACGAGACGGTTCTCCCAAACGACGGCTGTGCCGATGGACAAAGTTCGATCGAAGAGGCCCTGGAAGATCTGCAATTCAGCGCCACCATTGCACCACCCGGCACCCGGCAACTCCCCGAGTTTCAGCTCATCGCCGGCTGGGAGTTCAACAATGTCGCCGACCACCTCGATCCTGCAAACTGGCGGGTGACCGGACTGTTGGGTAGCGCATACGTCAATCAGCAGCCGGACGCAGCCCTGTTTATCTGGACAGATCTTGTCCCAAACCCGCAAATCGGCGATTTCAACGCCGACGGCCTCGTGGACGCGGCGGATACCGCCCAACTCAACGCCTACATCGCCACGGATGACGGCACGTCGAACGACGAAGATGGTATTGTCAACAATAGCATCGATTTATGGAACTTTGCGGGGAATTTCAGCCTTTTTGACACCGATTATGATGGCCTGGTCGCCCCCCAGGACGCGATTGTGCCGGGCGACATGGACCTGAACCAACTCGTCGAATTCGAGGATATCGACGATTTCGTCCTCGCACTGCTCGATCCTGCGGCCTATTCCGCCACCCATGGCGGTGTCGATCCCCTCATCCGCGGGGATCTGAACGTGGATGGGCTGCTCGATGGTCGCGAAATACAAGGATTTCTGACGCTCATAGTGGGGCCGTGACAATTAGTGTCTTGCATGATTTGCAGGCACGTGGTGCATAGTGGTACAATGTCGGTGCATTATGGGTGAGCTGTCGCGAACGATGATCATTCGCTCGCTTCCCGAGGGCATGCAAACCAATCATGGCTGCAAAGACGAAACAACACGGCTTCACGCTGTTGGAGTTGCTCGTCGTCATGGCGATCATCGCCCTGCTGATGGCGATCCTCCTGCCCGCAATGAGCGCCGGTCGTCGAACCGTTCAATTCCTCGAGTGCAAGACCAAGCTTCGAGCCGTCACAACCGAGTTCACCTTCTTTGCCGATGAGAGCGGCGGAGCCCGGCGCGGCAACAGCGAGAAACTCGGCCCCAACCGCTTTCGAATCGAAGACTTTCAGGAATCCATCTACAAAATAGACGAGTTCTGGGATTCACCATCCCTCGCCGTCACGGTCATGAAGAGTGCGGAACAGCCGATGATGTGTCCGGCCGTTTCATCCCGGCTGGAGCGGCGCGCCAACATCCCCTGTAGTTCAGGTGCCGTCGGCCCGGCGCGAAACGTCAGTATCGCCTTCAACAAACGGCTCGAGACGAAGACATTCTACTACAATGGCAATCCGTTTCCGGCCGTCGCCATCCTCACACCGAATATCCTTCACCATCCGAACGTTCCCTTGATCATCGATGTAGACGGTCAGGCGGCCGACGACAACGGAAAGCGACCGTACTACACGGCCCCGCCGATTCTCGATGACAAGGAGATAGACATCTACGAATCCGGAAATTTCTGGTTCCCCTCTTTTCGACATGGAAACAGCCTGAGCGTCGGCTTCGTCGGCGGTCACGTCCTCTCCTCCTCCGATCCCACCCGCGAACCCTGGTGGCGCTGGAGTTTCCAGCCCGAATAACGCAACCCAGAAGCTCACAACGGCATGGAATCCGCCAACGTGCAGCGCGGACGCACTCCGCAACGGGATCATCGCGCGTCATGATTCATCCCCCGCAAGCAGCATAACGACACATAACAACATTGGATTCTACGACATTGGATCCTACGACCAGTTCAGCACACACAATCCATGCCGCTTCAGCGGCATTCCCCGCCAATGGCGGGCCATTAGGCCGACCGTTAACGGCCGGTTCATCGGACACCCCCCAGCGCATTAGCCCGTTTCAACGGGTTTCCCTATTGATGTTCCCGCGTCAGGCGAATCAACGCGCTCGAGCCGATCATGAATTTCACCGCTGGCATGATGGCGTTTCTGGTTCTCGATGTAGCGAACCACCCACGGCACGTCCTTCTTCCCAAAACTGACCACGCCGTAGCCCGATTGCCAGTGCAACACACTGCGGTTGCAGATTTCGTGATTGATATAGTGCGAACTGGCGCCCTTCAACTGCCCGATCCACTCGCTGATCAGCAAGGTCTGCGGCACGCTGACCGCCAGATGCATAGGGTCCGACATTCCATCTACGGCATGAACGATCACGTCGGGCGAATCCAAGGCCCGGTGTTTGAGATAATGATGGCAGCAGTTTTCGACATGATCGGTGAGGACCGGCGCATCATTCTTCGTTCGCCAGATAATGTGCAGATTGATCTCGTAGTATGTGTTGCGCGGCACGATGATCCTCCGGCGAGCACGGAGATAAGCCCGTTGAAAGGGGCTATGAGGATATGTTGTGTTTGGGCCGACCGTAACCAGCCCCAAAGGGACTGGCCTAAGAGCCCGCCTTCAGCGGGAAAGCCCCGTGAACGGGGCTGATGGGTCCGCACGGCGGAGCCTACGGAACTACGCGAACTCGTTCGACAACCGGGTCGTCACCGCTCATCCGCGTCACTCGCTCGCAGCATTTGATGAGCCGTTGCGGGTTCGTCGCGTGGCGATGTCAAGCCCGTAGCGTTTGGCCCATTTGTGCAGCCTGGTTCGGCGGTCCGCCTTTGTTGTGGACTGGTCGGCCTCGTAGGCCTCGCGGCGCCAGCGGCGGACCTGTTCGAGCATTTGGCTTTCGATCGATTTTCTATTCGTCGTCATACAAAACGCTTGTTTCGATGTAGATTCCCAGTTTGGTCATATCTGCCGATTATAGGCATCCGACATGAAGAACGCGAAAGAAATCTGGCCCGCACAGCGTGAACCCAGGGCTGATTGGTCCGCACGGCGGAGCCAACGGAAATATTGGCGGGCAGCCCCCGCCCTATTCCTTCACCTCAAACTCCGCGTCGATGACATCCTCGTCTTTTTTCTTCTCGCCGGTGGCCGCTCCTGATCCCGGGGCTTCGGTTGGGCCGGCGGCCGGGTCTGCGCCTGCCGTGGGGCCGGCGCCGCCTGCCGCGGCCTGGCTCTTGGCGGCCTCCTCGTAGATGATCTTGCCCAGCGCCTGGCTGGCGGTGGCGACGTTCTCGATCGCCTTGTTGATCGCCGCCGCGTCGTCGGCCTTGAGGGTCTCCTTCAGGTTGCTGATCGCCGACTCGACCTTGGACCGCTCCTCGGCGGGAACCTTCTCGCCGTGCTCCTTGAGCGTCTTCTCGGTCTGGTAGGCGATCTGGTCGCCCTGGTTCTTGGCGTCTACCAGTTCGCGGCGCTTCTTGTCCTCCTCCTCGTGGGCCTCGGCATCCTTGCGCATCCGTTCGACCTCGTCCTCGGAGAGACCGGACGAACCCTCGATGGTGATCTGCTGCTCCTTGCCGGTGCCGACATCCTTGGCCGACACGTTGAGAATGCCATTGGTGTCAATATCGAACGTCACCTCGATCTGCGGCACGCCCCGCGGCGCCGGCGGAATCCCCGTCAGGTTAAACTTGCCCAGCGTGCGGTTGTCGACGGCCATCTGCCGCTCGCCCTGAAGCACGTGGATCGTCACCTCGGGCTGGCTGTCGGAGGCGGTCGAATAGGTCTCCTTCTTGCTGGTGGGGATGGTGGTGTTGCGGGGGATCATGATGGTCATGACGGAGCCCTGCGTCTCGACGCCGAGTGACAGCGGCGTCACGTCCAGCACGAGGATGTCCTTGACGTCGCCGCCGATGATGCCGGCCTGGAGGGCGGCGCCGACGCCGACGGCCTCGTCGGGGTTGATGCTCTTGTTGGGCTCCTTGCCGAAGATCCCCTTGCAGAGGTTCTGGACGGCGGGGATGCGGGTGGATCCGCCGACGAGGATGCACTCGGTGATGTCGCCGGGGGAGAGCTTGGCGTCTTCCAGCGCCTTGAGGACCGGTCTCCGGCAGCGTTCGATGAGATTCTCCGTGAGCTGCTCAAACTTCGTCCGCGTCAGCGTCTGGTTGAGGTGCTTCGGGCCGGAGGCATCAGCGGTGATGAACGGCAGGTTGATCGTCGTCTCCATCGAGGTGGAGAGTTCACACTTGGCCTTCTCGCAGGCCTCCTTGAGACGCTGGTGGGCCATGGCGTCGGTCGTCAGATCGATGCCGCACTGTTTGCGGAACTCCTCGGCGACGTGATTGATGAGCACCTCGTCGAAGTCGTCGCCGCCGAGGTGGGTGTCGCCGTTGATGCTGAGGGTCTCGAAAACGCCCTCGCCGACATCGAGCACCGAAATGTCAAAGGTGCCGCCGCCAAGGTCGAAGACGGCGATCTTCCCCCCCTTCTTCTGGTCGACGCCGTAGGCAAGGGCCGCGGCGGTCGGTTCGGGGAGGACGCGCTTCACGTCGAAGCCGGCGATGATCCCCGCCTCCTGGGTGGCCTTCCGCTGGGCATCGTTGAAGTAGGCCGGAACCGTGATGACGGCGGCATCGACCTTCTCGCCGAGATAATCTTCGGCCGTCTTTTTCAGATCCTGAAGGACCATCGCGGAGATCTCCGGCGGGGTGTATTCCTTGTCGCGAACCTTGACCTTGACGAGCTCATCCGCCCCGCCGGTGATTTCGTAGGGAACCAGCTTCTCCTCGGAACCAACCTCGTTGTGTCGACGACCCATGAACCGCTTGATGCTGAAGAGGGTGTGGGTGGGATTCGTGACCTGCTGATGCCGGGCGACCTGTCCGACGAGGCGCTCGCCTTTGTCGGTAAAGGCGACGACAGAGGGCGTGGTGCGCGAGCCCATGGAATTGGTCAACACCTTGGGATCGCCGCCCTCCATGAGGGCGACGACGGAATTGGTGGTACCGAGATCGATGCCGATGATTTTGGACATAGTCAGTCTCCTGTTGATGGTTGAAGTCTGGGGATCGGTCACCGAACGAGATAAAGTCCCGCGCGAACCGCTCCGAGGGTGTCATGAGCAAGGGGGGTGCCAGTCGAGGCCCAGACGAGACAGATCGACATAATTACTTATATATTAGTTGTTTATGTATTATTCCAAGCATCAGATTGAACAAGATTCAAAGATCGTCCTGCCAGTCTGACATGCCGAGTTGACCACTGGCAGCAGGGAGCCGGCCATGCGAACCACAGAGAACTGACCGGCAATCATTTCATAAAAAAGAGTCCAATAAAAAGCAGGTTTCCAGACGCCCCCACATTCCAAACAGACATCATTATAACTCTTTGTGATGAAGTTATTTATAACAAATAATGCGTCTTTTCAGCTCGAAATGCCCGGACAAAGCGGACACATTCACAACCCAGATCAGGTCCGACGCACAACGACGAATTCCGCCGTGGCAACCAACGCCGACTTGGCTTCACCATCGGGCAGAATCGACAGATGATCGATCGCCGAGCGAGTGTAGGATTGGGCCATATTCCTGGCCGCATCGATGCAATCAGAATCGACGATCAAGGCGCGAACTCGCTCGGATTTCTGAGGATGACCATTGGAGAGAATACCGAGCAATTCGGCACGGAGGCGCGGCGATGCGCGCTTCAAAAAGCGGATCAGCGGAAGCGTCAGGTTCCCAAGGTCGGCATCGCGACCGGTCGTCTTGCCGGTCTCACGCTCGGTCGCAGTCAGGTCGAGCAGGTCGTCGACGATCTGAAAGGCCATACCGAGATCGCGACCATAGGCGCTGAGTCGATCGACAATCGCCGCATCCGCCCCGGCAAACGCGGCCCCAAGCTCACAACAGACGCTCGTCAGCGAAGCGGTCTTGCGGCGAATGATCTCCAGGTAATCGGCCTCGCAAAGGTCGAACCGGCCTCGGTTCTCGATCTGCATCAACTCGCCCTCGCAGACGATGTTGGTGACCGCCGCGATGCGCCGGGAGGCCTCGGTCGTCTCCAGCCCGCTGCAAAGATGATAGGCATGGGAGATCAGGGCATCGCCAAGGAGGACGGCTCCTTCGTTGCCGACCAGACGGCCGATGGTGACGGAACGCCGCCGGGTATCGGCATCGTCAAGGACGTCGTCGTGGACCAACGTGGCCATGTGAACCATCTCGACGACGGCGGCAAGGGTGATGTGGTCGTCAGTCAGCCGGCCGGCGGCCTCGCCTGCCATGATCAGCAACCGCGGCCGCAGCAGCTTTCCACGATAGTGGCGGACCTGATCGATCAGGCGATTCACGAAGGGCAGATCGGAGCGCAGTTCGGCATCAAAGACCTCGATAACGCGGTCAAGGTGGGCAGAGATCGGGATGTCGAGTGTGGATGTCGATTCCATCGGTTGTCAGTCACTTTCATCGGGCAGGTGAACCGAGGCATTGTAGTGAATATGAGAATAAGGGTACATCGGGGAGGACGGATTTCACGGATTTTGAAAAGACAGAAACCAGGTAGTTAGATCCTGAGGGTACAGTGGCATGGCCAAGCAAAACGCGGCCATGCCGGGCCGCTACGAACCCGACCGTCGCCACGTCCCGGACCGGCCGCCGGACTTCGACTCCAGTCGTATCGGACCGATCGTCATGCCGCGATCGACCGCCTTGCACATGTCATAGATCGTCAGCGCGGCCACGCTCGCCGCGGTCAATGCCTCCATCTCCACTCCCGTCCGTGCCCGAACCGTCGTGACGGCTTCGATCCGCAGCCGACCCGGCAGACATGCTCCAATCTCGATCTCGACCGCGTCGATCGGCAGCGGATGGCACAGCGGAATCAGTTCCGCCGTCCGCTTCGCCGCCTGAATCCCAGCCACACGGGCAACCGCCAACACGTCACCCTTCGGCGTCTTTC
Source organism: Phycisphaerae bacterium (assembly GCA_046754005.1). Taxonomy (GTDB): domain Bacteria; phylum Planctomycetota; class Phycisphaerae; order UBA1845; family UTPLA1; genus CAYXGR01. The sequence goes on from JBHHUV010000004.1 coordinate 21,005, forward strand.
CATCGAGAATGAGTGCGAGCGTCTCAGGCGCGAGACACACCTCGGCCGACGCGACTGCGCGGCGAACCGTAATGCGTTTCCCAGACACGTCCACCATGCGGGCGGCGCCGCGTTCATCGAGATGGCTCAGGGTCCGTCTTGAAAGTCTTGAGGTGCCGCGTTGGGTATTTTTAGACGACCGGCGGGACGCCGATGCTCCCCGGGTGGATTGTTTTTTTGATTGGGCCACGCGTAATCCCTTTTCACGGATGATTGTCATACTCGAACGGCTTCGGCGCCATGTCCATCGGCCGGCGCCGCGCGACGCTTACCAGTAAACCGATCGCCAGGTAGCTGGCGATCAACCCGCTGCCACCTACGCTGACGAATGGGAGCGACATGCCGGTGATGACCATGACGCCGATTGTCATGCCTGTATTGATCATCGCCTGAACCCCGATCAGTGCCGAGATTCCGACCGCGATCAACCGGCCGAGCGGATCGGTGGTTATCGAGGCGATCGTGAGTCCCGAACCGCAGATCAGCAGATAGCAAAACAAGACGGCCGTACAGCCGACAAAACCCCAC
>JBHHUV010000005.1:0-21517 GCA_046754005.1 Phycisphaerae bacterium
GATCGATCTCGAGGGCGCGTTCCAATTCGCGCTTGGCCTCGGCCGTTCGACCGGCTTCCATGCAGGCTCCTGCCAGATAGGTCCAACCGAGGGAGTAGTTTCGGTATCGCTGGAGACCGAGCCGCATAAGATCGATGGCTTGATTGAAAAGCGCGTCAGCCTCGTCTTTGTGATCGGCGGCTTTTTGTTGGAGTCCTTTCGCGAGGGCCAGTCGGCCTTCGGCCATCTTGCCCTCGGTGCCGTCGACATTGAGTTCGGCGTGACGTTGGGCATACCGTTCGGCGGTCTCCCAGTCTTCGGCCACCAGGGCCAGACGAAACTGCTGTTCGACGATATTGGCATCGTCCGGTCGAATTTCCGCAGCCTTTTCGAGGCATTCTCGTGCTTTCCCAATCTTGTCACGGGATTCATAGAACCCTACAAGGGATGCGTATCGGGTAAACGGATCTTCTTCGCTCTCGATGAACTTGAGTATTCGCTCATCTCGGGCTTCTCCCTGCTCGTCCGTCGCGAGTAGCAACTCGTATTGTTTCAATTCGCGGTTGTCGGGATCGGCTTCCAAGCGTTGTGTGACGAAGGCTCGGGCTTCGTCGAGCCGGTTGGTTTTCTGGAGCAACTGGAGGAGCGCCCGGACGACGCGGATATTGTCTGGCTCGTTGGTCAGGGCAGCGCGGATTTTCTCCTCCGCCTCGTCGTAGCGTTCCTGCCACATGAGGGCGATACCCAAATATAAATCGCTGGTGGGGGTTCCTTCTCCCAGTCGGCGAATCTCCGCCTCGGCCAAATCGAACTGGCTGAGTTGACGATAGGCCTCAATGCGAAGACGGATGGCTGTTTCATTCGACTCCAGGGCCTTCTGGAGGGATGGTGGCTGCGTTGGTTTGAGGTGAACCAGGGCTTCTGTGGCCCGATTGAGTTTCAACAGGACGCGACCCATTTCCATGTGCAGGAGAGGATCATATTTCTGGGAGGGGAGATTGAGAGCCTCCGACAGGGTATCCCGAGCAGCGCCCCACTGTCCTTGTCGAATGTATAAATCTGTGAGGAGTCGCAACAGATCGCTGTTGACTCCGGTGGCGGTACTACGTTTGGCTGCCTCAGCCTCGCGCGTAGCGGATTTGAGATCGCCCTTGGCATTCAACAGGTGCGCTGTCAGAAACTTGACTTGGAATGATTCTGAACTGAGTTCTTCCTTCATGCGTTCCAGCCATGACTCCGCGGTGGCGAGACCGGCCTCCTTGTCGGAATCGGCTTTGGCAGAGCGGGCACGGTTGAGTCCTTGAAGGAACAGCTCACGAATGAATGCAAGTCGGGCTCTTCGGTTGCGAAATTTTTTGTAATGATCGGTTCGGGCGATTTTTTCGAGGCCGCTCTCGTAGAGGGATTGTTCTTCCTTGAGTTTGGCCTGTTCGGCGTCAGAGCCTTTCGTCATATCGGCTCGCTGCAATCCATAGACCCGGCCCAGGGAAAGGTAGATGTCGCCGTCCTTGGGATCGATCTCGAGGGCTTCCTTAAGATATTGCTCGGCCTTGTTCAGATCAGGCTTCACACCGGTTCCCGGGGTTCCAGTGTATAGATTTCCAAGCATAAGATGGCAAATTGCACGTGTTGTTTCCTTTTCCGCCAGGGACTGCAATCCGGCGATTCCCTTGTTTCTCAGCTTCTCGGCCCGGTCGGTCCAGCCACGCGCTTTTTCAAAATAGGCTGCGTCGCGGATCATCTGATTGGCTTCGAGGCGCTGGAAATCCTCGACTGCTTTCTCGTTGCCGGCGGCTTTGCATTTTTCGAGGGCCGAGGTGATGAGCGCGCTGCGTTCCTTTTGAAGCGCGTCGGCCTCCTCCACTTCACCCTTGAGATCCTTTTCACTCGCCTTACGCCACATCAATTCACTTAATGAGCGAACGATATCCACATCGATAGGATCCAGTTCGTGTGCCCGTCGGAGATATTGTTCGCCCTTGGCCTCAAATGATGAATCCGATTCCCGGAGGGCCAAATAGGCCGCCCCCAGAGCATGGTGCGCGATGGCTGACTCCCGGTTTTCTTCGGTGGAGAGCATATCTACCGCAAGCTTTCGGACGCGGTTCCACTGTGCGGTGCTTGCGTTGAGCTCGGTGACATCGAATTCCAATTCCAATCCCATACGCAAGGCCGACTGCAGGCTGGGGTTTCGGATCTTGGCCTGTTCGATCAAGGAGCGAACCTTGGCGATATCCCCCATATCCATGGCGCATTCGGCGGCTTTGACGAGGTATTCGGGATCCTGGGCGGGATCCTTCGAGAAGGCGCGCATGTAGGTTCGCATGGCGTTTTCGTACTCGCCCTTATCCTTCAGGTCTCGGGCTTCAGCAGCATATTTCTCGGGATCCTGCCTGGGTATGCTCTGAAGAAGGATAATGCCGGTCACGGTCATGAGAGCCATGCCGATTAGAACCAGAAGGCCTACTACATTTTTATTGAGTTTGCGCGCCATGATTTGAACCTTTGTTGGTGTTGCCTATTCCCGCTCCAGGGCGGAGAGATTGCCGCCCAGTTCCGATCCCTTCAGGGGCCAGTGTTTATTGACCAGCTCGGTGATGACCTTGTCCATCACCAATCGGGCGCGTTCGTCCAGATCGGTGAGGTTCTGGTTTCTCTTTCTCTGAAAACAGATTTCGATTTTTGAATAATACAGGTGAGTTTCCTTCCGGTCGCCCATCCGAAACCGAACCGGAGTTCGGCTTGCATAAAAGTCGCCGTTGACGCAGATCGTGTAATATACAACACTCTGCTTGGTTGTCTGTTTCGGCGCGTAGAAGGACAATCTTCTGATTTGAACCTCTCGTTCAAGTGTATCCAGTTTCATTGTGAGCGTATCATTATCGCCGGGTGTGAAGGCACCTTGGACATAGCACTCCTCGGGGACATGAGGAACCTGGTCCTGGATGTCGGTGTAATACGTTACAAAGACCGAAACTCGTCCGTCTTTTCCGCGTCGCGCCTCAGGATCTGACAAGATCCAGTAGATGTATTGATCCGTGCCCAGTTCCTGCACAATATCGTGAGACATTGAACGGGACGCTTCGAACCGGAAGGGAGCCAGAGCGGCCCTGTCTAGATCGTTCAGGGGGGCGCGCAGGGGGAGCGGCTTTTTGATCACGGTCAGGATCTTGTAATCCTTCGCAACCTGCATAGCGGCCGCGCTGGCAGTCAGGAGGATGACCGCCAGCCAATAGTGGAAGGTCTTACTAGAAGAAGACAACACTGTCAGGCACCTCCGATAGATTCAGCGGTACTCGCAAGTGGGTCGTTCTCTTCGATAAACAGGTGATCGAGTACCCAGAGAAATGCGAGATAGATCACGAATCCCAATGCGAACATCAGGAGCCCGAGCAGGCTGTGGGGCGTCCCGGTGGCGAGGTCCTTGTGGCCATACATTTGAAGGCCGCCAGTGATTATGACGCGGAGGATATTACAAAACAGAGCGACAGGTACGACGAAGACGGCTAAGGCCACCCGATGCCACAGGGGCCGCGGCGTGAAGTAGGCCATCGCCAGGCCCAGGGCGACGAAGGCCATAAGAGAACGCATCCCGCTACACGCGTTGGCTACTGTAAATGTGCCGTGTACGCCGTCGTTCATGTAATAGGCGAGGTTGATTCCCGCGCGCTCGACCGACTCGACGCCGGGAAAGGCATTGAGGATATGGGATGAGATAAAGGCGGCGGCTTGTTGCAGGGGCTGTGTGATTTCCCGATAGAGTCGAACCGGGGGGGGAATCGCCAGGATAAGGAAGCCGATTGGAAAGATTGTCATCCAGAGGGTTCGCCAGCCACGAATCAACAACACGATCCCCGCGAGCATCACAAGGATCGTCAGAGGCTGCGGATAGCCGATCTTGAGATAAATGCTATAAGCGTAGGTGGTGACGGCCAGGATCATCAGCACAGCGCCCCATAGGGAACCGTGATGTGTTCCGGCCAACAGCTCTTTGCGGCGAGCGTGAATGAGGTAGAGACAGAACGGTGGCAAAAGAAAGCCGTGTGACCAGTCGGGTTGTTGCCAATAGCGAAAGAGCCGATAGAAGTGGTCTCCGTAAAACCAACTGAGGAGGGACAGGATCAGGAGAATTTTGGCGACGCCGATGGAGCCGAGGGATTCCCACCAGCCGGGCAAGCGCTGTTCGTCGGCCGCGTTTATCATGCCTGCCTGTGCCGTGGTCATCTTGGTCGTGCTTTCAAAAAGTCAAAAGTCGAATCATGGATTGATATACAGTCTAACACCAGCAAGAAGAACCTGCCGGTGGCACCCCAATTCTATTTATTGAGGCTGTGATACACAAAGCCTGATGCACTGCTCGAAGCAGTGGCACACGTGCACTGGCCTAAAGCTGAAAGTGCCCATGTGTTCCAAGGCATAGTGCTAGAAGGGAACTCCGCGGGCTTGTGCTTCGATCCTGCGGCGGTTTTTCACCTGTTCCCGGGCCGCGAATGTATCGCTGTCGGCGAAATTTCGGTCATAAACGAACCCAAATCCATAGCTCACACGAAAGGCGTTTCGCAAAACGGCGAGGAAGGTCGCTGCGGGCGACGATCCGACATTGAGTGTGTCATTGGGACGCAGGTAGAAATCCGCCGCTTTGCCGGCAAAGATCGCATCGAGATCGATCTGAATCGTCTGTTCCTGGTCCTTGCTCACGCGGCGCGTCAACTCCGCTCGTGACGGCCATGCCAATGGGCTGAAACCACCCGCGGACACGATCGCCTGTTTCACAGTGATCCGGCGACCGGTCAGGTTGTAGGCCCCGGGTCGGGCAACATTGCCACCGACAAAGTACTCGCCGACATTGCCGAGCGGGACATTAATCAGGTCACTCGGCCGGATCACGATATTGTAGCGGGGATCGCCCTCCATTAAAGCCTTCACGGGGATCTCGATGACCCGCGCCATCGGGCCCCAATCCTCGGTTGCTTCCTCCTCGGCCTCCTCGACATCGGGCGGGATCGGCATGTTCTCCGGCGGTCGATCGGCTGGTGCGGAGGACGTGGGCTCGTCAGCCGGGGCTCGAATCACCCATTCGCCGGTGGCTGGATCAAATTCGGGCACTCCGGGCCGGCTGCGTGGCTTCCCCTCAAGGATTTCCAGTTCATCGATGCCGCCGGTTGGACGACTTACGGGGCGGCTTGTCGGGGGTGGCTCAATCCCGTCGGCGGACAACATCAAGGGCGCTTCGGAAGACGCGGTCTGATCGGGGGATTCGGGGCTTGATTCCTCCGGCGTTGTTTCCCGATGGTAGGCTGCTCCATGACGGATGACGTATAAGGTTTCGGCTTGTTCAGAGACTCCGCCGGCTTCGGCAAGGGCACTAGCGAGCCGAAAATCCGGTTTCGGCAATGGAAAATTACCCGGCCTGGGCACCTGTCCCATGACCGTGAACTGGGATGAGGATGATTGGAGTATCGTGACCTGCACATTGGCGTCGAGAAGAATCTCCGCCTTGCGTAATTGCTCCGTCAGCTCCAGTTCCAATTCACGGGGAGTGAGGCCGGTGACCTTGATAGGCCCCAACATCATGATCGTAACATAGCCGAGATTGCCCACCAGTAATCGCTGCTCGGTGGGTAAACCGGGGGTTTGCAATTCGAAAATAATGATCTGCAGAAAGTCGCCGGGGCCGATGAGCTGTGCTTCGTATTCGACCGCCATGTCATCAGCGGTGGGTTCTTCAGCATCCTGAATTCCAAGCGGTTCTTCGAGAATGCTCATATAGTCGCGGATATCGAGGGAGACGGGATCGCGGAAATTGCCAACCTGCGTTGGATCGGAAAAACCGTTCAGGAGCCAGTTGGCGCTGCCGCAGCCGGCTGATGAGATCACGAGGATCAGGGTCAGAAGCACTGAAGCTACAATAAGGATCCTTATGGTTAGGATTGACATTGAGACCGGCGTAGGTTGCAAACGGGAATTGCGAGGTGAATCGGGTTGAATTATATGTATCATGGGGCTTTCCACTTCGATGCAGGGATTCGATTCATTGAGTGCGTTCGTTCAACGGCCTTCCAGTCGCAGGGCATCGAGATCACCTGTGTTGTTTTCCCTGGCCCACGGGGTTCGCGCGCCAATCTCCGATCGCTTTTATCGACCGGTGACAAATCCGATAATTATTCGAAACCGCTCTATCAATCTCTGAAACGGGAAACTTTCCCGCATTGGCAAAAACAGCATGAACCCCGGCAAAATTGGCGGCATAGACCGATAATTGTTTGGATATCTTAGAAGAACGTTATCTTTCCGCCTCATGATCCGTTGCGGCAACCCTGATAAGTGCGAGTTGACTCTTCGCATGGATGGGCCGAATCCGCGCTTATTCGTTTCCCTCACGACTCTTACGCGGGACGGCACCTCGGGGTTCTTGGGTGAATTGGAGCATATTGGAGTCGGTCCGGCATTGACCGCTTCCTTACAGTCTTGACCCTGAATGGGGGACTCTGATGGGGTAGGCCGATTTGGCCGATATTGACAGGTCTGTCCGACGAATGCCGGTGAACTCAGGCGACACTGGGATCGAAGAGAGGATATCCGGCGGGCGCGAGCCGGTTGCGAGGTGCCAAAGATTATGGAAACACTGATTCTAGGCGCTGGTGGGCATGGTCGTGTGGTGCTTGATATCCTTCTTCAGGCCGGAGAACACAAGCCGGTCGCCTTTCTTGACAACAATTCCGCGCTTCATGGGAGGCGAGTGGACGGCCTGCCGGTTCTCGGCGATATGTCGCAGTTGGGTGAACTTCGGCAAAGGGGGATCGGGCATGCCATCATCGCCATCGGCGACAACGGCGTTCGAAAGTCCGTGGCTGACACTCTGGAACAGAACAACTTTGAGTTGATCAATGCCATCCATCCGTCCGCGCAGCTCGCGACGAGCGTATCGGTTGGTAAGGGTGTTGTGATCGCTGCCGGCGCACTGGTCTGCGCTCATTGCCAGATCGGGGATTATGCGATCCTCAACACGGGCTGCATTGTAGATCATGAATCCATGATCGGAACGAGCGCGCATATTTGTCCCGGTGTCCGGCTGGCCGGTCATGTCACAGTCGAGTCCGCCGCATTTATCGGGATCGGCGCGACCGTGGTGCAGGGTCAGCGAATTGGTTTCGAATCCATCGTCGGGGCTGGAGCCGTTGTGACCGGCAGTGTCGATCCCATGACGACGGTTGTTGGTGTTCCGGCGCGTGTGGTCAAGGACGCACCCTCGACGAATGAATTTACGGCGTTGATGATGCCGCGCGTTCAAATGGATCCGAGGGATCCGATGCGTGTACCTCAGAGGTGACGCCTACCGGCGTCGGATTCCAAGGATGGACTCCTGAGATGGAATCACAGCGGAAGAATCGGTAGCGCGGCGATTCCAGGGGCGACTTGAATCGTATTTCCACTTCTCTAATGATTCCGTTCGTCACTTTCAGGATCCGACCTGTCAGTTCTCCTGCGTTGAACACATCTCCCTCTTGTCTTGGCCGGCCGCGTCGTGAGCCTAACATGCCGAGATAGCTCTTCAGGAACCCATCCCTGTTTGCTGTTATCCGCAGCGTGCGTTCATCGATCCGATGGATCGTCACGTGTTCCGCATCGGTGAGAAACGCCGCGCGGATGCCTTCTATCCCTTCCAAAGCCTCGATATGTGTCTGCACGAACAGCACTTCCCAATCTCGGCCGACGTTTAGAAAAAAGGCGCAATCGCCGGGCCTCAGATCATGATCAAATTCCTTCGCCACGGATTGCGTAAAAGTGGCGCAATCGGACTCGACGATCCGCATGAGCTGGGAGGCAGATATCGCGGAAAAACCTTGTAATAGGATAAAAAGAACGAAAGGAACTTTTCGAATTCCGCATCTATTGTCTTCGTGCGCGCCTGTCAGCCATGTGCCAACGAGAAACGCAAACCCGATACCAGGGAGGACCATCACGCGGTCATCAGGCACCGTGCAGGCCAACAACGGAAGAAATGGAAGGATCCATAGTGCCATTGAAAGTGTGCCGGATTGACGACGATAGTGGCGCCACTGAATCCTCGCAAACAGAAACCAGCCTGCCGAACCGATGATGCAGTAGCTGACTATCCAGGCTTCGCCGCGCGGTCGCAGATAGAATATGAACGGACTGACGGGGATCATCAGTGAAGACAACAACAATACGATACGGCCGGGCAATTCCGAAATGTAATCCAGGGGCGCGGAGATCGGATTGAGCATCACGACACTGTTGGAACCGTATCCCATTCCCACATAACAACCGAGCCAAACTAAACCTATGACAGTCAATACTGTTGAGAGGCTCAATATCCGACGAATCGAAAAACGCATATCGCCGGGCATCAACAGAAAACAAACCGGGATCACCGCCAACGCGAGGCAGGCCTCCTTCGAGCCGAGCGCCAGGGCGTAGCAGACCGCGGACAAGATCCATCGCCATCCTCCGCAGCGCAGAAATTGAACACCGACCGCCATCGAAGCCGCGGATAATACCAATGCGACAAGATCGGACTGCGCGGAGATGAATACGATGGGAATCGCGTGGCCGGCGAGGACTGTAAATGTCAGGGCGCCCCATCTGGACAATCGTTCGTTATTGCTGACTCCGCGGAACAATGCGAGCACAAAGCGGATGCCGATAGCATAGAGAATGAGCCCAACGGCGTGATAGCCGACTGGATTTCTGCCGAACATGAGAAACTGGCCATAGAGGAACCATTCCGAGATGGGTCGCCAGTGTTGATAGCGTAACTCGTCCTCGACCCACCAAGGCAAAAGGCCGGACTCTCGGGCGAAGCGGTTTTGCTCGTCGTCGGCGAGAAAGCGATAGAGTTCGAGCGAGGGTCGCTGCCCGGCATGAAACATCTCGAGCGATTGGAAGTGGTGCCAATCATCGAGGACAAACCCCCAGCCCAATGATCGGCCATATAGAAGCAGAATCAGACAGGCCAGAACCAGGCTGGGGCGGCGGGTGGTTTCAAACCAGAGTGCGATGCGATTTCGTGGTGGCTCGTTCGGGCTCATCGAGCGGGGGTTAGATATCCAAGTCCTTGACGTGGATGGCATTTGATTCGATAAACCCACGGCGAACCTCGACGTCGGTGCCCATCAGGATGGAAAAGATTCGGTTGGCGGCCTGCCAGTCCATTTCCAACTGTTCGGCACTGTCTTTCTCCTCTGAAATGACAACCTGCAGGAGTTTTCGTTTCGACGGGTCAAGGGTGGTTTCCCAGAGTTCGTCCGGATTCATTTCACCTAGACCTTTGTATCGTTTTGTGGTCACGCCCCGTTGGCCCAGATTCCGTACGCCCTCCGCTACTCGAGCGAGTCCGTCCAACTCGATTGGATCTCCGTTTGATGGAAACAGGACATATTTTGCGGGGGTCAATTCTCCGGTCACCAACTCTTTTCGGGTTTCGAAGAAGTCGTGGATGGAAATTCCGTGTTCATCGAGCCAACGGATTGCTCGTTCCAGCCGGCTGGATTCCGGCAATTCGTATCGCACCAGTATTTTGACAGCCGGATCATTGGAAACTTCATCGGGCAGGGACACGCCGCCATCGACGACTTCGAGTTTTTCGATACGCGATCGTGCCTGGCTGCGAAACTGATTAAATGCATCGTCGTTCGCGAAGTAGTGTTCTTCCCCCTCCAGAACGGCACGAATTCTTGGAAGGGGTTTTTCTTCGCCGTCGGGGTGTTGCTTCACGAATGCCTTGAGATCGATGCCTCGACGACGAAGGACACGTTCGACATAGGCGATATCGTCGATCGTGCGGACCAGAGACAAGAGATCCTCGCCGCTGACAAACTCCTCGTTCGGGAGAGGTGTAGATTGTCCATTGTATGTTCGAACCGAGAGTCGCGTTTCGTTCAATCCCCATTCAGTCAGCTTTCCGTCCATGATAAAATCGTTGAGAACAAACTCTGATCGTTTCCCTCGCTTGAGCAGATAGAGTGGGGGCTGGGCAACATAGACGCGTCCCGTGTCGATCAAAGCGCGCATATGCCTGAAAAAGAAAGTGAGCAATAAGGTTCGGATATGACTTCCGTCGACATCGGCGTCAGTCATGATGATAATTTTTCCGTATCGACATTTACTGACGTCAAAATCCTCGGAACCAGGGATACCGCACCCCAGAGCGGAGATGATTTTATTGATTTCATCATGGGAGAGAATCTTATCCATCCGGGCTTTTTCGACGTTGAGGATTTTTCCCTTGAGGGGGAGGATCGCCTGGACGATGGAGTCCCGGCCCTGTTTGGCCGAACCACCCGCCGAATCTCCCTCGACGAGAAACAGCTCGGAAATGTTTGGGTCGCGGCTGCGGCAATCCCACAATTTTCCAGGCAGGTTGCCGCTGGACAAGGCGGTTTTGCGAGTCGCCTCGCGAGCCTTCCGGGCGGCCTCGCGAGCCACCGCAGCCTGCGTACCCTTCGCAACAACCCGCTTGGCGTCGCCTGGGTTTTCCTCAAGCCAGTTAGATAATTGACTATTGACGATCTGCTGGATGAACGATTCGACTTCGGCGTTCATCAGGCGGTCCTTGGTCTGGCCCTGGAAGTCCGGTTCGCGCACCTTGACGGATACGATTGCGGTAAGGCCCTCGCGCCAGTCCTCCCCCTTGATTGTCAGGCTGCCTTTGAGCAGGTTGGACTTTCTCGCGTAGGCGTTGAGGGTGCGGGTGAGGGCCGACTGGAAACCCGTGAGGTGGGTACCGCCGTCGCGATTCTTGATGTTGTTGGCGAAAGCGAGGAGGTTTTCGTTGTAGGAGTCGTTCCACTGAAAGGCAACACGGCAGGACAGGCCCTCGGCTTCGTCTCGTCCACTCAGGACGCGGACGGAGTGGACCACCTCCTTACCCTCGTTCATGTAAGAAACAAAGGCCTTCAGGCCATCCTGGTAACGGAACTCCTCGTCCTTGTCGCTTCGTTCATCGATGAAACGAATATTCAATCCTTCGTTCAGGTAGGCCAATTCGCGAAGACGAACCATCAGGGTATCGGTGCGAAAATTCGTATCTTCGAAGATTTCCGGATCGGGCTTGAACTCGATTCTTGAACCTGTCTGATCTGTATCGCCGACCAATTCCAGGTCTTTGATCACCTTTCCCTGTTCGAACCGCATAGTGTAAAGCTTGCCGTCCCGGCAGACTTCCACGACAAGCCACTCCGAGAGGGCGTTGACGACACTGACGCCGACGCCATGGAGACCGCCGCTGACGGAGTAGGATTTGCTGTCGAATTTGCCGCCCGCGTGGAGGACCGTCATCACGATTTCGAGGGAACTTTTCCCATCCAGCATGGGGTTTTCAGGAATGGCCATGGGGTCGACCGGGATACCTCTGCCGTCATCGAGGACCATGCAACTTCCATCGGTGTTGATTTTGACAAGAATATTGTGGCAATGGCCCTCGAGGGCCTCGTCGACCGCGTTGTCGACAACTTCCCACACGAGATGATGGAGACCGTGGAGTTGTGTATCCCCCACATACATGGACGGTCGCTTACGAACCGCCTCCATCCCTTCGAGAACCTTGATGCTTCCTGCATCGTATCCGGAACTGTTCATTTCTGGTGCGTCGTCGGGCACAATTCTCTCCGCGGATACATCGGGTTTAATCGGTGGAAGACTGGGCGCTTCTGCCGGTGTTTCGCTCATGATGCTGAATTCCTACCGTGGCTGTCGATCCGCGTTATTCCCCCCATCGCAGGAGGGAGCGTGATACTCGTCCGGGTTTTCGGTCTTGATCAGATTATTCATCGTATCATCGGCGGCGAGGTGGAATCTTCACCGTTCACATCCATTCCCACCCGAAACTCAATGTCTCCGACACGAAATCCTGAAATGTGGGCATTCAAGCCCAAAAGCAAGGTATCGTGTAATTGTCGATGCAATATGAACCCGGTAGCACGGCTATCTACCGATACATGGAGTCGACCATGTTCAAAATACTCCACACGACATCGAGATCGGTAAGCCTCGGGCACAATTTCTTTCCAGGCACTTTCCAGCGCCCGCAGACGTTTCGCCGAGCGTTGAATGCCTTCCGACAACAACGATGAGACTATATCTCCCAAGGTCTCTGAACGGCGTCCAAGGGATCGCCTCTTCAGGTTGTGCCGTCTCCAGAACGCCTGTTTTGCCTCCGGGGTTGCGAATTCCAAACCCTCCGCTTCAATGATCGCACGTCGTTTTGAAGGAGGATCAGATTGTTTTCGTGGTAAGATCATCATTTTTGTCAATTAAAACAGATCCGTACAGCAGACTCCACGGGGTTGCAACTCGTACCGACGGGATAATGATACTCCCTGTCTTCAACGAAAAAGGGATTGAAGCACCTGATGTCATACCACATTTTGAGACCCCCTTTGGATTCGTTCTTTAAGAGTGCATCCTCAATCCTGTGTTGACCGGTTGAAAAACCGAAATCCGAATTAACTGGAAACCGGTGCCACAGAAGTTATCAATTGTACTCTAAGACAAATTGACCGGCATGACCACATATTGAAAATTCTTCCCGCTGCGCAAAAGTCCTGGTTTGCCAGGGTCCTTCAACAACAGGGTTGTATTGTCGTCGCACACCTTCAACGCATCGATAAGAAACTCGGGATTGAAACCGATCCGAAGATTGGGGCCATTGTATTTCACTTCCAGGCGGACCTGGGCCTCGCCCTGCTCGGCTGATCGGCTTTGAAGCTCCATGACATCCCCTTCGAGACTCATCGAGATCCCCTTCGACTCCACATTTGCGAGAAGGGCGGCGCGTCGGGCGGCACTGAGGAATCGGCTTGTTTCGACCGAGAGTTCCTTGTCGTTATCTCGAGGGACAACATCCTCCCACTTCGGAAAATTGCCTTCGACGAGGACACTGCTGATGGTGACGCGTTCCGATCGCATGATGATCTGATTCGAGGTGACACGGACATCCATCGTTTCTTCGGTGTCGGAGTGGAATTTTCCCAAAAGACCAAGCGTTTTGGTAGGCACGATAGCCTGAATGTCATCACCGATTGATTTTTCAAGCGAGGCGTTTGACATGGCGAGCCTGCGACCATCGGTGGCGACAAGTCTTAATTGTTTGTCGTGCATTTGCCAGAGGATGCCGTTGATGGCATAGCGTGTGCTCTCACGGGCGGCGGCGAATAATGTTTGCTCGACGGCTTCTCTGAGTGGGCCGATTTTTACGACAAGATTGGCCTCTCCTTCCATGTCCGGAACCGGGGGGAACTCGCGGACATCGTTGCTCAGGATCTGAAAGTGGCTGTCCTTGCCCCGAACGTGGAGCGTGTCTTCCGAGGTTTCAAAAGCCATCGTCTCGTCCGAGGATTCTCGAACGATTGCCATAAGCTTATCGCAGGGAACAAGGGTTTCTCCCGGAACTGTGACCTCCACCTGTTGAACGTGAAACCGAAGGCCAACTTCCTGGTCATAGGTCGTCAGCGTCAACCCCTCGGTTTCCGCTGTCAGCCGGACACATTGAAGAATGGGTTTCGGGGTACGGGTGAGGGTAACGCTCGAAGCTGCCGAGAGACCCTCTTGCAATGCCGATCGATCGCAGATGAACTTCATTTTGACTCCGCCGTTCTCTTATTACATTTCACCGACATGACAACAGACGCCCAAGGAAGAGAATCATGATGGTTCGGCTTCCCGTTCCTATCAGTTGGACGCGTTGACAAATGACACAAACAATTCGTTGTTTCTAATACTGGTAATATATATAGTTTTCTTATTCTTCTTCTATAGTGCCTGTCATTTCCGGCGTATTTTATCGACGCCGTGCGTAATCTCATGGGGGGCTTGATCATACCGTATTTGCATTCATTCGTCCACGGTGTATACCCTGTCTGCAGGGGTGTTTGGATGACAGGATTTGGTGTCGTTTGAGACATAACTCACATCGGCGTCGGCTCATCTCTCTTGCGATTCCGTCTGTCGACTCAGCTTATCCACATAGATTCGCAACCTCTTGTCATATTCGAGTAGCGAGGATGGGGTATGACGATTACGGGCCGAGCAAGGTATCTCGGACCCGGTACGGCGACCGCTTCCCCATGGATGTTCCCCTGATCGGATGCGGCTGAGGGGATCAGTCAGCGGAGTCGTCAGTGTTGGCCTCGAAGCGTTGCCTCTATTTGATCGAGTCTAGAGCGAAAGAGACCATCGGTTTCGCGGCGTTGGCTGATCAGTTTGTTCGCGTGGAGGACCGTGGTGTGATCGCGGCCACCGAAAAAACCACCGATTTCTTCCAGGCTATGATGAGTGAGTCGTCTGGCAAGGTACATGCACACCTGCCGAGGGAAGGCGATTGAACGGCTACGGCGTCGCCCCTGGAGATCGGACAGCCTGACATCGAATCGTTCGGTCACGACGTTGGTGATATCGTGAATACGGATTTGTTGCTTGGGTGTTTCTTCGGGCTCGCCGAGCGCCTCTCTGGCTAGGTTGGCGTCGATTGATCGTTTGGTCAGGACTGCCAGACCATGGATTCGGTTTAAGGCACCTTCGAGTTCACGTGTATTCGATTCGATGCGGCCGGCGATCAGCATGATTACGTCCTCCGGGAGCTCCAAATCCCGCATTTTCATCTTTTTACGGATGATAGCGCAGCGGGTCTCCAGGCAGGGGGCATCAACCCGTGCGACGAGACCCCAGTTGAATCGGCTGACCAATCGTTCTTCGAGACTCGGAATCTCGGGGGGTGGGCAATCCGCGGTTACGATGATCTGCTTGTTGGCCTGATAGAGGGTATTAAATGTGTGAAAAAACTCTTCCTGGGTCCGATCTCGGCCGGAAAGAAATTGGATATCATCGATCATCAACATATCCACATGGCGATAGCGGTAGCGAAAGCTGCTCAACCCACCACGCTCGACCGCATCGATGAAGTGGTTGACGAAGGTTTCACAGGTCAGATAGAGGATTCGGGTGGCTGGAGAATGATCGAGCACTCGCTGGCAGACGGCCTGAAGAAGGTGTGTTTTACCTAGACCGACGTTGCCGTGGATGAACACTGGGTTGTAGGCAGTCCCGGGAGATTCACTGACGGCGACGCAGGATGCGTGGGCGAGGCGATTGCACGGGCCGGTGACGAAGTTTTCGAAGATATAGTCGCCATTCAGCCTCAGCAGGGAGATTTCTTCCTCGAAAGAGGCGCCTTCTTCAGGCTCGGTCGATGCGACGAACGCCTCTGGTTCGCTGTTTTGCCCGTTCTGGAATACGACCGTAACGAGGTGCCCCGTCGCTGCTTGTGCTGCTTCGAGGAAAGGCCGCATGCAATGGGCTTGCAGGTACACCAGTTGTGCGCTATTCGCCGTGAGGATCGACAGTTCGCCTTGTGCGAGGTCGCCGGCTTGGAGTTGGTTGAACCAGGATCGCGAAAGACCGGGATAGTGTGTTCGCACATACCCCAGAATGTCGCCCCAAATCGTCTCGCTCAGACGGCTCATTCCGGCTTGCCCGATTCAGTTCATCCAGACGGCCATTAAAGCGGCCATTCGAGACTACGAATATAACTCAACTTCTTATTTGACAAGTAATAACGATTTGATACCAAGATGGAGTCCCATGGACCACCATCATAACAGGACGCGGCCTCATCCACAATGTCCAGCTCCCCTTTCTCGTATAACTTTCTCAATATTGATACCCGAGGAAAATGTCGGAAAGCCCAAATCCTCAAAACGCTTTAACCGATTGGCTAAACCTTGTTTACGGTCCCCCGGGAGCGGGCTCTCTAAAATCTCAAATTTGAAATTCTGAAGGAAATACCCGAGTTACCGCATTCCGCTAAAGTGTTACAAGTCCTCAATTTTTTCCTTGTACGATAGGGTGCGACTTGAGGGTAGGGGGTTGTCAGGAGCACAGAAGACGCTAGTATGCTGGGTTCGAAACCGTTAACGTATTTGTGAAATGGTTCAGGATGCGAACTTCTCGATGAGCGGGTTATGCACCCGTTCGATCGCATCGGTGCCATCATTGCTCGCCTTGGGAGACCGATCCATTGATTACTGAGACCATTCCGGACCTCTCCTCGATTTTTCAACGGGATGCCTTTGACGCCGAATCTTATGAATCGCTTAAGGTATTAGCCTTTTCGGGCTCAGAGTCGATTCATCGCTTTCGAGAACTGATCTCAGAGCTCGAGCAGAAGGTTGCATCCGACGATACAACGGCCGGCCAAGCCCCTCTTAAGCTAGGGATGTGCTATCTCTTGCTCAACGATGCTGATCGGGCGGCACAATGGCTTGAGAAGGCAGATGATGTAGAGGATAAATTTCGATATCTGGGGCAGGCGTATCGTGAACTCGGGCGTCATCGAGAGGCTAGTTTACAATTCGAACGTGGCGCGGAATTGGCTTCAGATCGATTCTATTATGATTGTCAGCGTGCCGAGAGCCATGTGTTTCTAGGCGAATTGGATCAGGCGTTGGAGATTCTAGATCAGCGAGAGGCCGAGGGGCAGGCTTCCGCGGAATGGCATTATGCCAAGGGGCGCTATTGGTATGGAGCCGGCGATTGGGAGCGAGCGATCGACGAGTTCGAGTGTGCGATCAAACCCGATGGTCAATATCCACAGGCCACCTTTCATCTTGCTTACCTTCTTCATCTGCACGGCAGCGACGAACGCGCCAAGGAGTTATATCACTCCCTCGCTGAAGGTTCCGTTGTCCATGCCGATGCCTTGATGAATCTCGCTTTAATCTATGAGGATGAATCCAACTACGAGGAATCCTCTCGATGCCTGCGGCGAATTCTGGCTGTTAATCCCAAGAACGAGCAGGCCCAACTCTATATCAAGGATGTTGAATCCGCCGAGTATATGTTTATTGACGAGCAGCAAGTCATCGATGCTGAAAAGCGGAGCGCTGTTCTAGATATTCCAGTCAGCGATTTCGAGCTCTCTGTTCGAAGCCGAAACTGCCTCAAAAAGATGAATATCCATACACTGGGCGATCTTTTGCGAACAACCGAGGCTGAGCTACTCTCCTATAAGAATTTTGGCGAAACATCTCTAAAAGAAATCAAGATCATGCTCGACCAAAAAGGGCTCGTCCTTGAACAGTTGGCAAACGATTCAAACCCGTCGAACATCACGATGATACAACCCACAGCCTCGACCTCCGAAGGTATTGTTGAATCTGAGATCCTGAGCAAGCCCGTTTCGACAGTTGGGCTTTCTGTGCGATCAAGGAAATGTCTTCAACAACACGGCATCAATACTCTGGGCGAGCTGACCTGTTATAGCGAAGCTGAGTTGATTACATCGGATAACTTCGGACAAACATCGCTCGACGAGATCAAGGATTGCCTGGCCCGGTTTGATCTTTCACTAAAGACATCGTGATACGCGATCGTTCATCGACGTCTTCAATTCCATCATTCCGCGGCTGCCTTGGTGGCGTTCCTTTTCATTGGTTTCTCCAGAGCTCGATGCGTGTTTTTTTGGAGTTTGTTCCGTGTTCTCTGATCGAAGCCGATTCCGACGCATACTGCCTATGATTCGATGGGTTCGTCGCGTCGGTCCGGTTAGAAGCCTCGGGTTCATCCTCGGCGTCTTCACTCTTGGATTGCTCGGATGTTTTGCATTGACCGACCGCACTCCCTGGCGTCGAGAACCCTTGCCGGAGCCCCCCCCCGAAATTGCAGTCAATCGGAGGGTCCGGGTACGTCTTCTCGGGCGAAGGCCCCAGTCGTCCGTCAAGATTTCGATTCGATCGGGCTACGATCTAACAGGTGGCCGATCCCAGGAATTGCGGCGGCATTTTCCGACAGCGCTTCCTACTTGTACAGTCAAGCCTGCTCTTAGATCGGGCATCCAAATAGGCGAAATCAACTATCCACAGAATGAACTGCTGATCACGCCCGAGCACGACGCAAGCATCGTGGTCAACGATAAGACCTATCGAGGACTTCTACAGATTCGCAGGGGTTCAGGAGGCCTCGTCCTGACGAACTATGTTGACATGGAGTCCTACCTCAAGGGGGTGCTTCGCGGCGAACTTCCGGGGACTTATCACCCCGAGGCGTTCAAGGCGCAATGTGTCGCGGCCCGAACGTATGCTTATTATCAGATTCGAAACAATCCTGCCGGCGAGGACTTCGATGTGTATGACAACGAGGGAAGCCAGATGTACATCGGCGTCCTCGGCGAAAAGAGCCGCAAGGCACTCGATGCGGTCAGGCAAACCCGCGGGGAGGTTTGTGTCTGGAATGATCACGGACGTGACACGATTTTCTGTACTTACTATTCGGCAACCTGTGGCGGCACTTCACAACATATCAACAATGTGAAACCCCACGATCCGAATGTTACGCCACTTGCGGGTCAGGTCGCGTGCCAAGATTGCTATCTACACAAGTTTTATCGTTGGGGCCCCGTCTCAATTTCGAAGGAAGAATTGACGAGGCGAATCGTGACCCGATACCCCACCGTGAAAAAGCTAGGGACGATAGTGGGGCTTCGGCCGAAGGCCCGAACGGCCGACGGTCGGATTATTCGGATACAATTGGATGGTTCGACGGGTCGGAACGAGACGCTTATCGGCGAGGATTTTCGGCTTTCAATTGGCGGTCGCGTGCTAAAATCCACGAATTTCGTGATCGAGACTCTTTCGGATCAGTTTCGATTCCTGGAGGGCAAGGGCTATGGCCACGGCGTGGGTCTCTGTCAGAGCGGGATGGAGACCAAGGCGCGACGCGGTATGGATTATAAGAGAATCCTCTCGATCTATTATCCTACATCCAGGGTTAAAACCCTCTATCGGTAGGTATGCACAGCCGGCATGCTGAAGAACAGACCTCATCTCGCGGGCACACTACTGGGATTCATTGTTGCCCTATTGGCGACCTATATCTCCTTTAACACTTCCTTTTTACGAAAACTCGAACTGCAAACTTTTGATCAGAGAATGGTCCATTTCAGTTCCTTGATGCCGGATCCCCGGATCGTCCATATCGATATAGACGACAGTTCCCTAGAACGAATCGGACGCTGGCCCTGGCCCAGAAAAACATTGGCTGATCTCGTCCTCGAACTCAACAGGCTCGGCGCGGAATCCATCATCGTGGATCTGCTGCTCAGTGAACATGAACGGGACTATACCGACAATCGAATGCTCGGGTTTGATTCAGACATCGAGCCCACTCCGCCGACTTTAGGAAAGGACTCCGGGAACTCCATCATCCATGGTGACCTCGAATTGGCAGAGGCTATCCGCGTGGCGGGAAACGTGATAATGGCCGCCCAACTGAACACACGCGCGCCCGGCCGGCCTCCTCCAATCTCCGAACGGGTTCGCGAACTGTGGCAGGGTGATCGGGATATGAGTGTGTCCCGTATCGTCGAAGTGTTGAGCCTCAGGAAGACAGGTCGTAATTACGGCGCTGTGGATCGAGCCCGCATGCGCCTCCGGATTCGTGAACTACTGCTCCAGCGATTCACGATGACCGCCGCCGAGCTGGCCGAACAGCTTGGAGAAACCCTGCCGGAAGTTGAGGCCGTGGTTGCCGGCGTCAAGCGGGAAGTCGCGCTCGAACTTGTTGCCAGGGAGTTCAATACAGATTCTGTTCCGACGTTAGCAGATGTCCGGGCCGCGATACTCAAAGAACACCGCGACCGGTGGAATTCCGATCGAATGGACATCCAACGCGCCTATCGTGAGCAACTCGGACTGATCGAGTTCGATCGATTCCTAGATCACTTCGATCGCGGAATGGCTCGCTATGTCCACCGCGCGATCGATGTCGTGCCTCTCTATTTCGAGTTTGCTCTCGCCGCCAGGGATATCGCCGCTGTCAATTTTACACACGATATCGATCATGGCGTTCGACGTGTTCCGATTGTGTTCAATTATCAGGATCGGATTGTGAAGCACATGGGATTCGCCGCCGCTGCTGATATTCTCGATCTCGATACCGACCGAATCACCATGCCGAATCGACGGACGCTGTTGATCTCACGGCGCGAGGGTCAACCAGGCCTGCAGATTCCGCTTGATGGGGCCGGCAACCTGATTATCCCTTGGACGCGCAGTGGTCCGCAATGGCGACGGAATGCCGACTTTACCCACATCCCGGCTGCGAAGATTCTCGCCCTGGCCGATATGCGACGGCAAGTCGAGGAGAACGAGATTCGGATTCAGTACCATCTCGCCGACGTTGTTGCTGCGTCAAAGGGGGAAGTATCGCGCATGAATCGCAATCAGAATGGTCCGCTCGTCACGACGTTTCGTGCCGATCATCAATATCGTCAGCGTGTTCGGAAATATGTGACGCTGAGTCGTCGCATTCACCTGGCCGAGCTTCGTCGGGAGCATTCATCCGAATCTCTTGCCGCACTCAGGAAACAGGCCGATGAACTTCGGGCCGCCATCGAGACTGATCAAAAACTCGCGATTTCGCACGTACGGATGATGATTCAGGAACTGGACGTGTTGACGCCCGAGGAGATCGCGGGTGATCCGAAACTAAAGCAGACGGTTGAGTCATTTCGCAGTGCCCACCAACTTATCGAAAACGAAACCACCACGCTGAAGGAGGCCAATCAAGGGCTTCGACTCACCATACGGAACCTTCAATCTCAGCTTGCCGATCGGCTGGGCGGCAAGTTTGTCTTTATCGGTTATGCAGCGACAGCCGAGGGGGATATTGTTCCCACACCCATTGACGAACGCACGAACGGTGTGATGTGTCATGCCAACGTGCTGAATGCCTTTTTGCAGAATTACTTCATCAGCTGTTCGCCCGTTTTCCTGGAGATGACCGTTTGCCTGTTATTTGGAGCGACAATCGGCTTTCTGACAGCGACACGCGATGCCAAGCGCGCGTTTCTGGCGTCCATGATGCTGATCATCGGGTACATTTTCTTCAATGGCTTTGTGCTCTTTCGAATCTATACACACTGGTTTGCCCTTGTTCCAATCGTTTTCACCGGTTTCATGACATGGGCACTTGTGACCCTCTTCCGGCAGCTTACGGCAGAACGAGACAAGAGACATTTTAAGAAGCAACTCAGCCAATATACCTCTCCCGCGATTGCCGATCGGATCGCCGAAAGCCCCGAGGCCGCCGCCGCCTTCAAGGCGGTTCAGACGCGGGACGTGACGTGTCTGTTCAGCGACTTGCGCGGGTTCACGGCGATCACCGAGCGGGAGGATGCCGAGATCGTGCAGCGGGTGCTGAACACCTATCTGGAGCGGATGAGCCGGGTGATCTGGGATCATCGGGGGCTGATCAACAAGTTCATGGGCGACGGGATCATGGCCTTTTTCAATCCGTCGGTCGATCCGCTGCCGGGGCATCCGCGCGTGGCGTGCGAGACGGCGCTCGAGATGTTCGCGGCGCTGGAGCGGTTGAAGGCTGAGGAGGCGGCCGGTTCATACGGCGCGATCTTCGGGCAGTTGCAGATGCGCGTCGGGGTTGCGACCGGTCTGTGCAAGAACGGGGACATGGGGTCGGAGTTGAAGGCGGACTACACGGTGATCGGGGACGTGGTGAACCTGGC
>JBHHUV010000006.1:0-20901 GCA_046754005.1 Phycisphaerae bacterium
AGAGAGACTGGGCAGAGAAATACTACTGGAAGGAGGCGGGGCTGCCGCTGGCGACCTTCCAGACCATCGAAGAGTTCTGGGAACGGCCCATGCTTCAGCCGAGCTACATCTCGGCGAGCTGCACGAAATGTCACCAGGAGATCTTCGATCTCGAACGCCATCGCACCGAGCGCCTGCCGGCCGCCAACAACATCGTCGAAGGCCGCGAACTGTTCACCCGCAACGGCTGCATCAACTGTCACAACATCAACGGCCTCTCCGATTCCCGCCGCGTGGGGATCGATTTGACCTATGTGGCGGACAAGCTCTCGGCTGGATTCATGGAACGCTGGATTGAATATCCGAACAACTTCCGCCCCTCGACACGGATGCCCCATTTCTTCCACCAGGAAAACAACCTGGCTTCGAGTGCGAACCGGGAGTTCGACCCGTATCCCGTCCTGCGCACCGAGACCGAGATCAAGGCTATCACCCACTATCTGCGAACCTTCTCCCGACCGTTCGATGCCGAGCCACTACCCGACGGGATACAGGGCGATCCCAAACGGGGTGAACAACTCTTTCTCTCCATTGGGTGTCTGGCCTGCCATGTCGATATGGATGCCCACGATCCCCTCGACTCGGCCGGTCGCACCTTCGCCGAGAAGTGGATCGTAACCGACCTCACACATGTAAAGGCCAGAGCAGCCATCGACAAGCAGCGTCGGGAAAGTCAGGAGCCTACGATCGAGGACAAGCTCAGTGTCCTGGATAAGGTTGCCGAAGCCGCCCGGGAGGACTTCAACCGGATGTCGAAAAATGACCGGACGCGCTATGCCTTCCGGCGTTTCACACCCGATCGTCGCGAAGCTGCGCTGCTGGCGAAGAAGACCGAGGAGTTCCTCGCCGAGACGCAGGAGCGAGATCCCGATCCGTTCAAGATCTATGTCCCGCCGACCTTCGTCCGCCAGGGGCCCGAGCTTTCCGGGATGGGAAGCAAGCTGGTGGACGATCCGAATAATCCGCAACAAGTCGATCGAGGTCTGCGCTGGCTCTACAACTGGCTTCGAGATCCCCGCCATTATGCGTCGAACACGATCATGCCCCGGATGTTCCGGGACAATTACTACCAGACGCTTCCGGCGGAGGAACGACGACTGAAGAATGATCAGGACATTCTGGATGTGTCGGCCTATCTGATCGGCCTGCGGCATGATACGTTCAAGGCCGATCCGATCCCCGAGACACCGGAGCATCTGGCGGAGATGCAGCGCCTGATTCTGTTCCTGCTCGGCGGGCAAAACACCGCGAGCGTCGCCGAAAAAATCCTGAATGACGAGGTGACCGACCCGGCCGAACCGTATGGTGCCTTGACGCGTGCCATCGTTGCTCAGACCTATCAGTCCTTCGGCGGAGGGGAAGCAGGTCGAAAGAAAGTGGCCGCGCTGATCGACGCACGATCGGGCAGCCTGGATGAGCGTCAGAAGCTCTACTTCGGGATGAAGATGATCGCCCATTATGGCTGCTTTGCCTGCCATACGATTGCCGGTTTCGAGGATACGACACGCCCCGGCACCGACATGTCCACCTGGGCCCAGAAGTTCAAGAGTCAGCTCGATTTTGCCTTTTATTCGCACGTGTTTCATCATGAACGCGAGGAAAACCCCGAGGCCTACGAAAACCTCTATCGCGGTTCGACACCGGAAGATATCGCGGAGTATTCCCATCTGATCCGTGATATTGCGGAATCTCCGGAGGATCTCCTGGCCCATATCGACGGGCAGATCTCCTCCGCGGGCAACGTGCCCCAGCACATCCTCCACAACCACGCATCCTTTGCGTATCACAAGATGCGAAATCCTCGCATCTGGGATCGCGAAAAGTACAAAAAGCCCTACGACAAGCTGAAGATGCCCAACTTCTTCCTCTCGGAACGGGAGGCCCGCGCAGTCACGACCTACCTTCTCAGTCGGCGGGATCCGGCGATTACCGAACACGTTCGGGTTGATTACAAGAATACCCCCATCGGTAAGATCGCTCGGGGCCGGGCACTGGTTCGCCGTCTGAACTGCATCGGTTGCCACACGATCGAGGGCGGCAGCGAGGCGACGATTCACCAGTATTACACCGCCGATACGAACGTCGATGACAACTTCCCGTTCGGTCCACGGTTCAAGCCGCCGCTGCTCTGGGGCGAAGGCGCCAAGATTCAGCACGACTGGTTGTTTGGATTTTTGAACAATGTCGAGATGCTGCGGCCCTGGCTGAACGTCCGGATGCCCAGCTTTTATCTCTCCGGCGAGGATGCAACCACGTTGGTCGAGTATTTCGCGGGTCTTGCCCAGGACGAATCCGGCTTCCTGAACGAATATCTGACGCCCGTCGAAAAGCATCTGAAACAGGTCAGCGCAGGACAGGACGGCGCGGATGCCAACTGGTTCAGGCTGGACAAGTTCAAAAATACGAGCGAGTTTCTACGGCGTTATGCCCTGACGCACCAACAGGTCGGGCCGTACGATTTCGATACGTCACAGGCCACAGACGACGCCGAGAAAATGGAGACCCTGGCCGACGCATTCACGAAAGTGACGGCCCGCGGTCGTTTTCTCGCGGATCTGTTCGATGTGGCCTTTCCCTTCTCAGATCCGGAATCGCACACAATCGACGACGCGCGATTCAAGCTCGGCGAGGCATTCTTCTTTGACCAGAAATGTCTGTCGTGTCACGTGGCGGGCGATCCGAGTGTTCCGGGCACAACCAAGGACATCAAGGCCCCCAACTTCGCACTGACTTACAAGCGTCTGCGATATGATTGGCTCTACAACTGGCTCCAAGACCCCCAGGCGATCCAGCCCGGAGCCAATATGCCCCAGATCTTCCAGGGTGGGACGGCCCATGCCTCGCTTCCAGAGGATGCTCGGAAGGAAAAGGAGGACTTGTTCGGCCATACGGTGGACGAACAAGCCAGATTGCTGTTGGATTTCCTTGTTTCCCTCGGAGAGCGACGTTACACGGCGATTCAGCCCGGTGCCTTGGAAGAGGCCGGGAAGGCGGCCGAGGAGGGCGAATCGGAGTTCGATTTCGACGCGGACGAGTCGGACACCGAGGACCAGGAAGAGGAGTTCGATTTCGATTGATAGCCCATGAATCTGTTTCCATCGAACATGAAACAGACGTCAAACCTGTGCTACAGTCTTTGTGTGCGACTAATATGAATCTATTATGGCAACTGCGGGGAATGATTGTTTTATAGAGTCAGCGAGCCTAGCGAACGCTTGTTCGGTAGTCAGGCTGATTCTTGATTGCATGATTTCGGACGATTTCCGGTTCAAAAGAGGACCCGCCTGTTGATGACGCTATCGATCGATCGAAAAGACAGTCTAAATATATAGAATATGCCTTGCAATCGTTGCGGAACTGGTTACAAAGTGGCAAGCGCTCAAGAGCGAGACACTTGCTCAGTCAGAAAACAGGAGAGAATCTCATGGACGTTCGAAAACTGATGATGTGTGGTTTGGTTGCCGGATTCAGTCTGGCCCTGGTGTCGAAGACGGCCCTGGCCGATGGTCCGAAGGGGACCGCGGTCATCAAGGGGAAAGTGGTTCTGGCCGACGGCGCAAAAGTCAAGACGAAAAGGATCAAAATGGGAGGCACCCCGGCCTGTGCGGGGATGCATTCAAAGCCTGTTCCCGATCAGGGCACCTTGGTTTACAAGAAGCAGGGCAACGCCGTCCCATATACTTTTGTCTATCTCAAGAAGGGCGTCACCGCGAAGTACGATCCACCGGAAACCCCCATCGTTCTCGATCAGCAGGGCTGCATGTATCATCCCCATGTCTTTGGGATGATCGCCGGGCAGGGGATCGACATCAAGAACAGCGATAACTTAAATCACAACATTCATTCGCTCGCCAAGAAGAACCCGACGTTCAACTTCCTGCAGGCGAACCCGATGACGAAGCAGTTAAGGGGAAAAGCCACCTTTACGAGGAAGGAGGTCATGGTCAAGATCAAGTGCGACGTTCACAGTTGGATGTCGTCCTATTGTGGCGTCCTGACGCATCCCTTCTTCGATGTCAGCAAGTCGCATGAGGATACGAAAGTCAAAGATGAGCGTGGCACTTTCGAGATCAAGGATCTCCCCGCCGGCACCTATGTGGTCGAGGCGATCCATGAAAAACTGGGCAGAGTCACTCAAAAAGTGACCGTCAAGGACGGCGAGACCAAGGAAATCGAGATTGCAATCGGCGGCAAGGGCGCGGCGCCGATGGCCTTCCGAACCGTCGAGTTGCCGGTCGCCGATGCGGCCGTCCGCACAGACGAGGCTGAAGGAGCGGCTGATTCGGTTGAAAAGGAGTAAATCGTCGATCACATCACCATCAGCATATCGAACACCGTTTGTTCTAGCCTGACGATGTGAATCGAGGCCCGAACCTGCTGTCGTCGCGGGGGTACGGACCTTTGAGGGAGATTCTATAAAATGCTTGCCGCCGCTGATTTCGGCAATTACGGAATATGGAGCCCGCCGCTGATCTCCGAGCACGGGGGCAGCGTTGACCTGCTCATCACCACCCTCCACTGGTTTATGCTTGCGTTGTTCATCCCGTGGGGCATCTTCATGCTTTATTGCCTGGTTCGCTTCCGTCAGGGGAATGGACACAAAGCGGTATACGAACCAGTCAAAGGCAAAATCTCCAAGTACGCCGAAATCGGTGTGGTCCTTTTCGAGACCTTTCTGCTGGTGGGCATGTCGATACCGGTCTGGGCGGACTACAAAAACAATCCACCCAAGGAATCGGATCGGATGGTGGTCCGCGTCGTGGCCGAGCAGTTCCAGTGGAATTTCCACTACCCCGGCCCGGATGGCAAGTTCGGACGAACCGACGCGCGGCTTGTGGACACAACCAGCAATCCCGTCGGCCTCGATGAGAACGATCCCAACGCCGCCGACGATGTCTGGACGATCAATGATTTCCACATCCCCACGGGGAAGAACATCTATCTACGCCTTACATCCAAGGATGTGATCCACTCGTTTTTCATCCCCTCGATGCGCGTCAAGCAGGATGTGATTCCCGGCATGGAGATTCCCATCTGGTTCAAGGTGCAAGAGGAGGCCACAACGGAACACCTCAAGGCGGAAATGACGCGGAACTACCCCACCGCTGGAGCCAATTGGTACAAGCTTCGACATCTCGTAGCCATGAAGGATTACGCCGACAAGAGTGGTCAGGTGATTCTGGCGACCGGAGCAAACCTCGGGACGTCGCGAGCGACGGGCACTGCACTGCTCGAACAACTTCGTGCCGCGGGGGTCGAGGAGATCTCCATGCAGCCACTAAATCCGCTCGAGGTAGTCTGTGCTCAGCTATGCGGCAACAGCCACTTCACCATGAAAGCCCAGATCGTCACCCACACGCCCGAGGGCTTCGATCAATGGATTCAGGAACAGAGCAAGGAAGAAGAGTTTGATGAGGATTTTTGACCTATGAGTCACGAGCACAAATTGGGCTTCTTCCGAAAGTATGTCTTCTCGGTGGATCACAAGGTCATCGGTGTTCAGTATGCCGTGACAGGGTTGATGTTTCTCTTTTTCGGCTTCAGCCTGATGTGGGTGATGCGCTACCAGTTGGCCTATCCCAACGAGCCAATTCCCTGGGTGGGCAAGTATCTCGGCAGTTCTGTCGTCGCCGAAGTGGATGTTCCAAACGAGGGGGCGGCGAATTCAGAGCCAGGCAAGGGATACGTCCTGACCAGCGACGGCTACAACGCATTCGGAGCCATGCACGGGACCATCATGATCTTTCTCGGCATTGTCCCGTTGGCGGTAGGGGGGTTCGGCAATTTCGTTCTCCCGCTTCAGATCGGCGCGCCCGACATGGCCTTTCCCAAGCTCAACATGGCCAGCTACTGGGTCTATTTCGCCGGCGGCGTGACGATGATATCCAGTTTCTTCGTCCCCGGCGGAGCGGCCAATTCAGGATGGACTTCGTATCCACCCCTGGCGGACATCGCCAGTCAGAACGGCAACCTGATCTTCAATGGGCAGACCATATGGTTATTGGGAATGGTGCTCCTGATCACATCCTCACTGTTGGGCTCCGTGAACTTCATTGTCACCACAATACAGATGCGGGCGAAGGGCCTTTCCTTTTTCCGGCTGCCCTTCTTTGTCTGGGCCCAGCTTGTCACGGCCTTTCTGCTTCTGCTGGCCTTTCCCCCGCTTGAGGCGGCCGGTGTACTTCAACTGGTGGACCGAGTGGCCGGCACAAACTTTTTTGATCCCGGGGGCCTGATCATCAGCGGCGTGCCGAGAGACACCGCCGGCGGCGGCAGCCCGCTGCTCTGGCAGCATCTCTTCTGGTTCCTGGCGCATCCCGAAGTCTATGTCCTGATTCTTCCGGCAATGGGCATTCTTGGCGAAGTTATCTCCAGCAACACCCGTAAGCCGCTGTGGGGTTACAAGTCCCTGGTCTTTTCCGCCATCTTTCTCGGCTTTATGTCGTTCATCGTCTGGGCGCACCACATGTTCATGACCGGCATGGGCACAACGATCAGCACTTTCTTCCAGACCACGACGATGATCATCTCCGTCCCGTCGGTGATCATCCTGACCTGTTTTATCATCAGCCTCTGGAAGGCGTCAATTCGCTATACCGTTCCCATGTTGTTTGCCCTGGCCTTTCTGCCGATGTTCGCCATCGGCGGCCTGACCGGCCTGCCGCTCGGCCTCGCGACTTCGGATATTCAACTTCACGACACCTACTACGTAATCGGCCACTTTCACTACGTCGTAGCGCCGGGCACCATCTTCGCGCTCTTTGCTGGCGTCTATCATTGGTTCCCGAAGGCGACCGGCCGAAAGATGAATGATTTCCTCGGCAAGCTCCATTTCTGGCCATCTTTCGTCTTCATTAACTGCGTTTTTCTGCCCATGTTTTTCATTGGCATGGCGGGTGTTCTTCGACGGCAGTTCGATCAAACCGAACAGTTGCACGGATCCGCCGTCCACGGCCTGACGGTGATGGTATCCTGGAGTGTCTGGGGCCTGGCCATTTCCCAGATTCCCTTCATCATCAATTTCTTCTGGAGTGTCTTCGCCGGCGCCAAAGTGGGAGCCAATCCCTGGGCGGCGACCACCCTCGAATGGTCCGCCCCGTCGCCCCCTCCCCACGGCAACTTTGAGACCGTTCCCGTCGTATGTTGCGGCCCCTATGAATACAGTGTCCCCGGGCAGGATCGAGATTTCTGTCCCCAACATGCCACGATGGAGGCCTAGCCCTTGTCCACCGCCGCGATTCCACACGATATCGATCCCCATCCCATGACCGGGATGTACAACGGGAAGTTCGGTGTCTGGCTCTTCCTCGCTTCCGAGGTCATGCTCTTCGGCGCCTTGTTTTCGACCTATATCCTGCTCCGCGTCGGAGCACTCGATGGCACCTGGCCCATGTTCGGCGCCGAACGTCCACAGGGCGATCAGGTTCTCAACGTCGGCCTCGCCGCATTGAACACCGTCATCCTGATCGCATCCAGCGTGACGATGGTCCTCGCCTGGGCCTCGCTCAAGATGAAAAATCTTGCCAAAGGCAGGCTTTTCCTTATCTTCACCTTCGCACTTGCCGGTACCTTCCTCGTCGTCAAATACTTCGAGTACTCCTCCAAGTTCCATCACCAACTCATCGTTTTCAATAATCCGTACACGATTGACGGCAAGGAAGTCACCCACCTGACTGGACACATCGACGGGGAATCCGAAGACTTTGTGAATTTCTCTCCCGACACTCCCGATGGTTCCCATGGGGAACACATCCGCATCGATCGGGCCCGGATCAAGCGGCTGCACAACTGGGGCCCGGGCGCCAGCACCTTTATCGATATCTATTTCGTTCTCACCGGTCTCCACGGACTGCACATCATCGGCGGGATGATTGTCATCCTCTATCTGTTTATCACGGCCGGTGGCATGTGGAAGGGCCAATCTGAGAAGTTCACAAATCGCGTCGAGTGTACCGGTCTCTACTGGCACTTCGTCGACTTGGTCTGGATCTTTCTGTTCCCCGTTCTCTATTTACTCTAGGGATCTGCCGGGGCACCGGTTTCCAGCCGGTGGATTAAAACTTGACACGAGGAGTTTCTTTCATGGCGTCATCGGCCGAAGACATAAAAAAACACCTGAAAGTCTATTACATGGTGTTCAGCGGCCTGTTGGTTCTCACCCTGCTGACCGTGGGCGTCTCACGGTTTCACCTCAGTGTTCCATTCGCCGTGGCAGTCGCCTTGCTCATCGCGGGGATCAAAGGCTCACTGGTTGCCTGCTACTTTATGCACCTGATCTCCGAACGAGGGATGGTCTTCTGGATACTGGCGTTGTGCGCCTTTTTCTTCGTGGCACTGCTCCTTCTGCCCTCATTGACGATGTTTGAGGAGGGGCCCGGCCTGATCAAGTATGGCACTGGAATCTCCGGCGAGTAGCTATGTCACTCAAAGCCTTTCACGTGTTTTTTGTCGCGGTGGCAATCCTCCTGGCACTCTCCTTCGGTGTTTGGGGTGTGAGAGACTTTCAAGCCAACGGTGATCGGACATCGCTCCTGCTGGGGATCGCCTCGTTTGCTTCTTCCCTTATACTGGCCATTTACGGCCACTGGTTTTTGAAAAAACTAAAAAAATTCAGCTACGTTTAGATTAGGGGTGACGTGATGAACCCTGCGCGGCCTGTCTTCAAGCGACTCTTCTCGGTGATGGCTCTTCTCATGATGGGGTGGGCGACCGCCGCCGATGTGATGGCCTGTTCCGTCTGTCAGGGCAACCCCGACTCGGAACTGACAAAGGGCGCCGCAGCCGGCGTCATCTTCCTGGCAATCACGACCTATGTCCTGCTTCTCGGCGTCGCCGGTGTTGTCGTTACCTGGATTGTTCGGGCACGACGTATGTCTTTGCCGTGATTTCAGTTCCAATATGACTGCATCGCCGCTGATGAACAGACCCCCCACAATTCCGGCTCCGCCCTCGGATCATCCCCCACGGGAGAATCCATGGCTTCACCGATTCGCTGTCGTTCTCGCATGCCTGACACTCTTTCTAATCGTTGCAGGCGGCATGGTAACAAGCACCGGCAGCGGTCTCTCCGTCCCCGACTGGCCCAATACCTACGGCCGGAACATGTTCACCTTTCCCATTAGCCAATGGGTTGGCGGCATTTTCTACGAGCATGGCCACCGCCTGATCGCATCGACTGTGGGCTTTCTGACGATCGTCCTCGCTGTGTGGCTCCAGTGGGTTGAGCCTCGCCGTTGGCTCCGCAGGCTCGGTTGGATTGCCCTGCTGACGGTTATCTGCCAGGGCGTCCTCGGCGGGTTGACCGTTTTGTACCTGTTACCCACTCCCGTTTCTGTTTTTCATGCCTGCCTGGCCCAGACATTCTTCTGCATCGTCATCTCCATCGCGGTCTTCACCTCCCTTGGTTGGAAACATAGGACCACGAGATCACCCAACGTCGATCACCGTCTCGTCCGGAGGATGTGCATCGCGACCGTGATCGTCGTCTCCGTACAACTCCTGCTCGGCGCCCTGATGCGACACACCGAATCGGGCCTGGCCGTGCCCGACTTTCCGCTGGCATACGGCCAATGGGTTCCCGATCTCGGTGCCGGAGCGATCGAGTCCTACAATCAGGACCGTGCGTTTCTATACCAACTGCCGCCCGTCTCCGCCCAACAAATTATCTTTCACATGGTCCATCGCGCCGGCGCTGTGTTGGTCACGATACTGATTCTGACAACCGCGACGATCCTCCTGCGTCGTCATAGCGAGACCCCTGTGCTCCGCAGTCCCGCCAGGATGGTAATCGTATTGCTGCTTGTCCAGATTGGTCTCGGTGCCTGGACCGTCTGGTCGGGCAGGACCGCAACCATAGCCACGGCTCACGTCGCCGTCGGCGCGGCAACACTCGGCATCTGCTGGTTATTGACGATCCGGGTCTTTAGTCTGCTACCGATTCCCATGCGAGATTCCGCGGTTCCGGCAACGACGGCCCTGACGGGAGTGACCGCTTGAATTCCCCCTTGGAGCAACGCGACGGGAGTATGCCCTCCGGGGCGGTATCCTCTGGGTTGTTTTCCCAGCCACCCGGTGTTGAGTCTGTGTCCGACGCTCGGAGTCGCTTCGCCGATTTCTGTGACCTGGCCAAGGTTCGCCTCAGCCTGCTTGTCCTTCTGGTTACAGCCTCGGGATTCTGCCTCGCGGCGGACGGTCCGGTCGATATTCTCTTCCTGTGCCACACTGTTCTCGGCACCGCCATGGTCGCCTTTGCGGCGAATGCATTAAACCAGGTTCTCGAACGGAAATACGATCGACTCATGTGTCGCACGGCGGATCGACCGCTTCCAGCCGGGCGGATGTCGCCGGCCGAGGCGCTGGCCGCCGCGCTCAGCCTGGCCGCCGCCGGCCTCGTCTATCTTTCGACGTTGGTCAATTTACTCTCAGCCGTGCTGGCCGGCCTGACACTCCTTCTCTATGTCTTGGCCTACACGCCGTTGAAACGACGAACACCGCTCAATACTCTGGTCGGTGCGATCCCCGGTGCGATCCCGCCGATGATCGGTTATGCCGCCGTTCGAGGGGAATTGGATCTGGCCGCCTGGCTGTTGTTTGTGATTCTCTTTGTCTGGCAATTACCCCACTTCTTCGCAATCGCCTGGCTCTATCGAGAAGACTACGCCCGTGCCGGATATCGTATGCTCTCGGTCGTCGATCCGACGGGAAATTCCACTGCGCGGCAAACCCTCGGATATACCGGCCTGCTTCTGCTCGTATCTTTCTTGCCAACCCTCATGGGATTAGCCGGACCGGGCTACCTCGCCGCCGCCGCCATCCTCGGTGTCGGTCTCCTCATCGTGGCCCTTCGATTCGCCGCTGCCCGCACGCGCGCCGCCGCACGGTTCATGCTCCTCGCCACGATCGCCTATCTCCCATTGCTCATGGCTTTCATGATGCTCGACTGGATTCCCGGCTAGCGACCGATGGATTCCCTACGGGCACCGATTTCCAACCAGTGCGACCCCAAATGCGGCCAATGTCGCGACAATGCCGACACATGCGAAATGGTCGGAAACGATCTGATCAGTGGGGTAACGAAGGGATGATCAGCCGACAATCGCGGCTGTCTTGGCGACGCCGCTGCCGGATAGCGAAAGCATCCGATCCAGCGCAATCCGCGCGAGTGTCCGCGTCTCCGGATCAACGGTGATCCGATTGGGGATGCGACCGGCGAGAAGCTCGTCCAGCGTCCAGAGCAGATGCCGCATATCGATCCGGTACATCGTCGTGCAGAGGCATTGAATGCCCGCGAGCAGCCGAACCGACTTGACGCCCTCAAACCGCCGTGCCAGGCGGTTCACGAGGTGAACCTCGGTCCCGACAGCCCACCGCGAACCCGGAGAAGCCTCCTCAATCGTCTTGATGATAAACGAGGTGCTGCCCGCCAGATCGGCCTTCTCCACCACCTCCCGCGTACATTCGGGGTGAACGATCACCCGAATGTCCGGATCGGCAGCCCGCACGGCATCGACCTGTTCGGGTGTAAAGAGCATGTGTACGCTGCAGTGGCCCTTCCAAAGCAGGATCGTCGCCCGCTCGATCTCGGCGTCGCTGAGCCCTCCATCCGGCTCGGCAGGGTCGTAAACGGCCATCGACTCCAACGGCCAGCCCATGTCGCACGCGGTATTCCGACCGAGGTGCTGATCCGGCAGAAACAGGATCTTGCGCTGCCTGGATGCGTTCTCGGGAGATTCACCCGCCAGGGCCCATTCCATAACCTGTCGCGCGTTCGAGCTGGTGCAGCAGGCCCCATCCTGACCGCCGCAGAAGGCCTTGATCGCCGCTGTGGAGTTGACGTAGGTAATGGGAATGATGGTTGCGTCGGTCGCCGCTTCCAGCCGAGGCCAGGCATCCTCCAATTGATCGATCTCAGCCATATCGGCCATGCTGCAACCGGCAGTCAGATCGGGCAGAATGACCTTGACCCGGTCATCGGTAAGGATGTCTGCGGACTCGGCCATGAAATGGACGCCACAGAAGACGACATATTCGGCATTCTTCTGGGCAGCAGCCATTTGAGAAAGCCGGAAGCTGTCCCCCTTGAAATCGGCGAATTGGATGACATCGTCCTGTTGATAGTGGTGGCCCAGGATGACTAACCTCTTTCCCAAGCTTGATTTGCGCTCATGGATGCGGATGAGGAGTTCATCATCGGACAGATCCGTGTATTGAGGTGGGAGCGGGGGTTGGTAGAGCATGGTGTAGGAGCCTCTTTCTGGGAATCCAGTCTACAGGATTGTCGGCATTCCACAATGGGTAGTCCCTATCGAACCATCGGGTGAAACAACTTACCCCAGCCACTTGGAAATGTCTGCCACAAATCATGCAGCGACGGCCCTGTGAATATTCCACCCATGGAATTCAGTCGAAAATGCGAGCATCGTTAATGTCCTGTTACAAAACGGATTACGAATAAGTGAACAAAACAGGATGATTCAAGGTAAATATCATGAAACATTTTCGTTGATATGAGGGTCTAAGGACAGATATAATGACCTGTTTGGGCAATTCGCTCGTAACATAAACAAGAACAGGGGCCTGGAACACCCTGGAAGCAAGGAAAATCAAGTTGGAACTGGGTATTACACAACAACGAAGTGCGGATCTGAATTTTTTCCTCTATCGCCGTGCGCTGCATCCCGAGCTATTCCACATCTACCTGGAAAAGCATATCGAATACAGCAATTTTCAGGCGGATATCTGGATCGTTGGACTCTCCCATCTGGTGACCATCCAGAGCAATGGAACCTTGATCACAGAGTTGACAGCCAGCCCCAGCGATCTGTTGACCGACCGCAATCTGGTCACACAGTTCCGTTTCCGCGGTGAGAGGGATTTCCAGTACCGATTCAGCGAGAACATGCGGTACATCTTCAGCAGCCAGATTGAGGAGACAACGGAACACATCTTCCGTACGACCTATCGCGATCTGCAGGGGTACGCCATGCGGAAGGGACTCTATGTCCCCTACGAGCAATGGGAAACCAACGGCTTGGTCCCCTTCTCGTTCATCGACTACGAGATGCGTCAATACGAACTGCATATTCACGCCTACCATGCCTATCCGGGCGAGTGGCGCTTCCTGAGAACGCAGTCGATCTTCGAGACGCGACCGGGCGGCCGAAGCTCACAATAAACCGGGATTACACCATGCACTGGACGCGCCTTTGGGGGCGGGGGATCTGTCGCTGGGGGGTCGCCTGTGCGTTGCTTTTGTGCGCGCAGGTCGAAACCGCCACGGCACAAAGGCGGCCAGGCGGCCGCGGTGATTTACCTGGCGGCAGGCCCTCACGGAACGATCCGACCGATCCGGCTCGGCGTGATGCGGCCCTCCAACGAAAGGCCGATCGCTACTACCAGGCGGGTCAGCGCCTCCTCGCCCAGGGCAAGATCAAGCGCGCCATCCCCAAGTTCAAGAGCGTGATCGAGTTGGTGGGAACGGCTGGGCTCGGCCAGGCATCTCTGTCCCAGTTGATGACCTTCCATCAACAGGGGATTCAGGCCCTCGACCAGGTTCGAAAGCTGATTGAGGGAAAGCAGTATCGCGACGCATTGAAGCTGGCCAAGGAGACACGAACCCTCTACTCCAACCTGTTTGGTGGGATTGAGGCGGCCGGCGAGATGCCGAACATTTCTCGGCTGGCGGTCGGACTGATCAAGACGATCGAGAAGAATCCCGCCGCAAAAATCGAAATCCAGGAATACGAGGCGAGTAAGCGGGCAAAGAAGATCCCCAGGCAGCGGCGACAGGCGAAGAAGGATCCCAAGCTGTATTTGAACTTATACAAAACCCTGGGCACACTCGCCAAACGATATCCCGATTGCCCCACGGGCAAGCGTTGTGCCAGGGAGGCGTCGAAACTCCGGCAAGACAAGAAAATCTGGCGAATTATTCAACGCGAACATGAACGGCGCTTTATTGCGTCGACATTATCCAGCATCGAGCAGTTCGAAAAGGCCGGCCTCAGCAAGGAAGCGGCCGAGGAATACAAAAAACTCAAGCACAAATATCCGACGAAGAGCCTTGAACAACTGCGAAAGATGGCCGAGGGATAGCCGCCGAGGCCCATCTGATCGTTCCTGATTGAATTCACGATTCCAGTACCTCCGTTCGCGAAGCCTCAATGCGAAGCGGACTGTCCCGCTGATCCCTTCCCGGGCCTGTGGCCCCTAACCGCTCCAATCTCTTTCAGACTCCATCAACGAGATTTCTGTTCCAATTCATCACGTTGATGCCGATTGATGATATCGGTCGATGCATAGGGTGGCGCGTATCATTGCAATCGGCGCACGGCATGGATTAGAATGAACACCTGATCGGGGTTGTCTTTCTGTCATGTTCGATCGCGAAAGCGCAAATTCGTTGAACCGATAATCTTGAACCCCGGGAGCCGAGCGGTGCATGCCTGCTGGGCGAACTCCGAGCACTCGGAGCGGTCCGGCCTTCCCGCGAGCCACCCACTTAGATCAGATGGGTTCAAAGAATTTGCTTTCGTCCGGCATTGCGGTGGATGGACAACCTGTCTTTAACAAGACCCGCTTCGCGGACATGCGAAACGGGTTTTGTTTTTTCCCGGGGGAGCATCGGCGTCCCGCCGGTGCGTCGTTGTTTTTGTTGCCGTTTTTTTTTGTTGTTGTTTTTGTTGTCGATGTTTTCCTCGTGCTTCCAGATAATCACACCGAGACAAGGCAGGATCGCACGCCTCTTGTTACCCCGAAGTGCCACACGCCTCTTGTTGCCCCGAAGGGGCGCAACATGTCAGCCCAGGGCAGAGCGAAGCGGCTGATAAGCCGCGCAGCGCCGCCCTGGGTCAGCAGCCACACGCACACCCAGCCCTGAAAGGGCGTTACAATCCGCCCGTCTCACAAAGCCGGGATATGGTTTTCCCACCCTGCAATCAACATCCGCGGACTTATAAAACGAATGACCCCAGGCCCCGAACCACCAAAGAAGTGGCGCCCCGATGGTTTCGATGAGCGATGTGCGTGAGATGAACTGGAAGCACAAGGGTTGTTTTATTGTCGTTGTTTTTGTTGATCAACCTGGGGAGCATCGGCGTCCCGCCGGTCGTTTCTTCTTTTTTGGGGAGGAGCAACGATGTTCCAAATCAGCAAAGTCCCCCCCTCAGGGTAGCGCGGCCGCCTGAATCCCCATCCAGTGCGGCATGAATCGCACGGCGAGGTGCAGCAACCCCAGCGTGTAGAGACCGGCCATCACATCATCCAGAACCACCCCCCAGCCGCCGGGCAGGCGGCGTTCGATCCAGTTGGCCGGCCAGATTTTGGCGATGTCGATGGCCCGCTCGATGAAAAAGGCGGCCGTCACGATCTGCCAGGTCACGGGCAAAGCGATCAGGGCGATCAGATACCCCGGCAACTCGTCGATCACATTTTTCTTGCTGTCCTTCTCGTTGAGGACACGGTCGGCTTCGCCGGCGATATAGATCGAGAATCCCGTAAATAAAACCACTACGGCGATATAAACTGAAAGGGTTGATTTCAGGATTAGCACGAGCAGCAGGTAGAGGGGTATTCCCACGACGGCGACCGCGACGGTTCCGGAGGCAACAGGGACGAAGCCCACATAGGCCAACGAACCAATCAACAGGATCAGTCGGTCATAGGCGGATCGCGGTGGGTCGATCATGATTCAGTCGAGGATGAATCCGACAACAGGATGCCCAGACGACGACGGACTTCGGGTGTGATATGCTCGGGGCGCGTCCAGACGGCAAGCCGCAGCGCCTCCCGGCATCCACAGCCCCGCGGCTCGGATTCCGCCATCGCCCGCAGCGCCGCCTCGATCAGCCGCACGGACCGGGCGGTGGCGTGCTCGACGTTGCCGATGATCTCCTTCAAGAGTGCCCCCTTATCCGCCGCCGCGTCGTGCGGTCGCCAGCAATCGTAGTCAGTCGGAAGGCCGATCAGGGCGTAACAAATCTGAGCCTCGCGGGCCAACTTCGCCTCCGGCATGCACGTCATCCCGATCAGATCACCCCCCCAGGAACGGTGCATCCGGCTTTCGGCGATCGACGAAAACACCGGTCCCTCCATGCACACATACGTGCCCGAGTCGTGAATCGTCACATCGAGCGATGCCCCCGCATCGAGCAGAATCTTACGCAGGCACCGGCAGAATGGTTCGGCAAATTCGACATGCACGGCGACGCCAGGTTTGTCGAAAAATGTGCCGGCTCGGCGCGTCGTGCGATCGATAATCTGATCGGGGATGACCAGATCGCGAGGACGAATCTCCTCGCGCAGGCTGCCGGTCGCACCGCTGGCGAGGATGTGGGTGACCCCCAGGGACTTCAAGGCGTAGATGTTCGCCCGATAGGGGACGGCCGTGGGCGATAGCGTGTGATGTTCGCCGTGCCGCGGCAGGAAGGCGATCTCGACTCCCTGCCAGACACCCCGAACGATTCGAGCGCTGGGCGGGCCGAACGGGGTCTCGACGTCGCGTAGTTCGCCGTCGATCTCCCCGGCCAGCGCATGACCGAGTCCCGTTCCGCCAATCAGGCCTACGATAGGTTGTGTCATCCATTCATCCTCGGTCGTGGGCGGCCAAATGATACTATGGGGCGCCTCCAGTCGGCACTATCGCGTCCCTACTCCCATCGGTCAAATCAATCGACGTCGGATGCCTCACGGCTCCATTCCCCTTAAAATAAGGTCGATGGTCAGGCGACGTGAAACATTCAGTTCGGAAGAGTTGGCGATCGTTCTGAGTAATTACGATCTCGGAATCGTTCAGGAGGTGACCGAATTTTCACACGGCTCACACGCGGCGGCGAAGATCGTCGTTGTGACCGATCGGGGGAAGTTCATCATCAAGCGCAGGCCCATCGGCCACGACGATCCCTATCGCGTCGCGTTCGCCCATTCCCTTCAGCGTTATCTCGCATCCAAAAACTTTCCCCTGCCTCACCTGATCGGCACGCGGGACCAGAATAACTCGATGCTCAAGATCGGCGAGGCGATCTACGAGACGTTCGAGTTCATCGAGGGTGAACCCTACAACGGCGGGCTCGTCGCCACCTACGAAGCCGGCAAGACCCTCGGGCTCTATCACCGCTTGATCATGCATTATCATTCCGAGTGGGATCCCCCGCGGGGGCACTATCACGACTCGGAGATGGTCTACAACGCCTTCAAACCCATCGGTGAGATATTGATCAAACGGCCCAGCGCACACGGTCGCGAACAAGAGCTGATCGATCTGCTCAAGGCTCTGCGTCGCTACTATTCCAATGCGGCCAGGGCGATCAATGAGCTGGGCATGCAGGAATGGGAGAGCCAGATCGTCCATTCCGACTGGCATCCGGGGAACATGTTGTTTCAACAAGAACATGTCGTGGCGGTCATCGACTACGATTCCGCGCGATTCCGTCCGCAGGTGATGGACGTCGCCAACGGCTGCCTTCAGTTCTCGATGGTGACCGGCGGCCGCGACTTGTCGAAGTGGGAGGCCCGAACGGACCAGGTGCGGGCGAAACGATTTCTGCGAGGCTATGACGAGATGAACGTGCTGAGCAAGGCGGAGTTGAAAGCGATTCCACACCTGATGCAGGAGGTCCTAATCGCCCAGGCGATTCAGCCGATCCTGCGGACGGGCACCTTCGCCGGCCTGGATGGATTCGAGTTTCTCCAGGTGATGCGGAACAAAATCCACTGGCTTCGGAAGAACGAACCCTTGATCGATTTCGACGTGCAGGATGCGGGTTAGGATCGCAAGTTAAATAACTTCCCTGTTTCGAAAAGGCCCTTTGTCGACCTCATTTTCGCCCCAAAGGGGCAGAAACATGTCAGCCCAGGGCAGAGCGAAGCGCCGCCCTGGGTTATCGCGTCTAATTGACACCCAGCCCTGAAAGGGCGATACATCATGCCGAGTGTCGGGTGCTATGCTCAGAATTTCAAATTGAACAACTTTCCGGTTTCGAAAAGGCCCTTGACCAACCGCAGCAGTCTCGTGACCCCAACCATTGGGAAGTTATTATCTCGCTGATCCTTAGGACAGCCCCATGCCCTCCTCTAGTTCTCCCGCCGAGTGCCACCTCATTTGGATGCCCCGATCATTCCCGCTACAATCCCGCCACGGTTTGAGAAATCCCATCACGCACTGAAAGCAAACGAGACATGCCTGAAATCATCGTCAAGTTCTACGGCCCGGCACGGGATCTCACGGGCCAAGACATATTCACACTCGAGATCGATACAGGGCAAACCGTAGGCGACGTGGCGGGCATCATCGCCGAGCGCTATCCAAAGCTCGGAGCGGCATTGGGAATCCGACTGGCCGTGAATCGAACCTATGTGGCGATGAATCACGTGCTTGTTAATGGAGATGAGGTCGCGGTCATCCCGCCGGTTTCTGGCGGCGCGCCG
This sequence comes from Phycisphaerae bacterium, assembly GCA_046754005.1. Lineage (GTDB taxonomy): Bacteria > Planctomycetota > Phycisphaerae > UBA1845 > UTPLA1 > CAYXGR01. Next base: position 18,463 of record JBHHUV010000006.1, read on the forward strand.
CTGCCGCGCGTGTCGCTCACGCATGAGCCGATCGAGACCGATGCCCTCCTCGACGAGATGCGCCAAGACGAAGCCGGCGCGATCGCAACATTTGTCGGCGTCGTTCGGGTGGAAACGAGCGACGACGACAAATCGCTATCCGCCCTCGAGTATCACGCCTACGAGGAGATGGCCCTGGAACAGATGTGGGCCATCCACCGACGGGCCGGCGAGCGATTCGAGATCCTCGACGCCGCGATCGTCCATCGGCTGGGTCGGCTCGATTTGGGTGAGGCGTCCATCGCCATTAACGTCGTCTCGGCCCACCGCGCGCCCGCCTTCGATGCCTGCCGATGGATCGTCGACGCGATCAAGACCGACGTACCGATCTGGAAGAAAGACGTCTGGGCGGATGGCTCGGCCGGCTGGGTGAACCCCGTATGATTCTGCGCATCTTTCGCATGCTGGCGACGACGGCGGCTGGGGTCTGGCTGGGGGGGATGGTTCTCATCCCCTTCGTGGCGGCGATCACCTTCGGCGAGATGCGGGAGACCGGTGTGGATCGACCGGAGGCGATCGCCGGTCAAGTGATGGCGCGAAACTTTCAACGATTCGATCAGATCCAGATGATCTGTGCGTGCGTGTTGCTTGTCTGGCAGATTACGCACCTCGCGGCCGCCGGGCGTCGGATGACCGACTGGTTGCGATTGCTGGTCATCCTGATGGCGTCCGGCCTGTTGGTCTACAGCACGTATGTGGTGACGCCGATGATCCTCGAGTTGCAGCCGGAGGTCGCTCATGCGGGGGGGGAGCTGGCGGCGAAGGCGAGCTTTTCGGAGTTCCACGAGGCGGCGGTGCGTATCGGCAAGATTAATCTGTTTCTGGTTGCGTCGATCGCGCTGAGCCTGGCATGGCTGCCCCGAGTGGACAGCCCGCGACAGGATACTCCCGGCGTTGAAGAACCGGACGCGGGGAAGGGGACGGCATGACGAAGGCTCGATCCAAGACGAAGCAGAAACCGCGCGCCGGTGTCGGTCGCGAAACCGAGGCGGCGCGGATCGAACGTTCGAAACGCATTCTGAAAAAACTTCGAGTCTTGTATCCCGAGGCGGACTGCGCGCTGACGCACAAGTCCGCCTTGCATCTGCTCGTGGCGACGATTCTCTCCGCCCAGTGCACCGACGATCGGGTCAACCAGGTGACGCCGGGTGTCTTCAAGCGTTACAAGACGGCGAAGGATCTGGCGAATGCCAATCCGCCCGAGTTGGAGGAGTTGGTTCATTCGACGGGGTTCTATCGCAACAAGGCCAAAAATATCATCGGGGCCGCTCGTGTGATGTGCGAACAATTCGGCGGTCGCGTGCCGGACACGATAGAAGACCTGCTTGAGTTGCCGGGTGTCGCTCGAAAGACGGCCAACGTCATCCTGGGAACGTGGTTCAAGAAAAACGAAGGCGTCGTGGTCGACACCCACATCGGCCGGCTGGCCGAGCGGTTGCGTTTGACGTGGCGATCCCGCGACAGCAAGGACGCGGTGAAGATCGAGCGGGATTTGATGGAGATCTTTCCTAAAAAGACATGGACCTTCATCGGCCACGCCCTGATTCACCACGGAAGACAGGTATGCTCGGCAAGAAAACCGAATTGCGCGGATTGCACCCTCCAATCAGATTGCCCATCCGCGTTTTTGCTTGAGCAATCGAACAGTAACAGAAAGAAGACACACGTCCGAACATCCCATCAGAGCCGCAGTTGATCAGAGCCGCGACCGTATGGGAGCGGTTGGCACCGAATCGGCCCTGAAGGGGTCGCGGAACAAAGCCCGGGGCGAAGCCCGGGGTCTCGTACCCATTCATATTCTAAGCCCTGAAAGGGCGGCGAAATCCAATCGAAATCGCCGAACCGAGAATCCTCTCTCGATCCCCTCATCCCCATCGCTCTTAAACGGCATTCGACTGGTGACGGCCTCACAGCAGCCCGTTTCAACGGGCTTACCCCCTCAGTCAGCACATGAATTCGAAAATACCATCGAATGTAACCAACGGCTGCCATGGGTTCGATGCATATGTCTTTTATGAGGCAAATGGTGGAAACCAGTGATACAGCATCAGATAGACGACTATTCCTGTGACGGAGACGTAGAGCCAGATGGGAAGGGTCCATCGGGCGATACGGCGGTGCCTTTCGAATTGACGCCGAAGGGCGCGGATGAGGGTGAGGGACACCATGACCGGCAGGCTCGCGGCTAGAATGGTATGGGAAATCAGAATCGTGAAATAGATCGGCCGGACGATGCCCTGACCGGTGAATCGAACCGAACCCGCGTGATAATGATAAATCAGATAACTCGTCAGAAAGGCCGCGGCGACAACGGCGGCGGCGAGCATACACGTCTTGTGCGCGATGATCTTCTTGCGACGAACGCACGCATAACCGATCAACAGCAGGACGGTGGTGAGG
>JBHHUV010000007.1:0-20317 GCA_046754005.1 Phycisphaerae bacterium
GAAAAACGAATGATCCCAGGCCGTAAAACACCGAAGAAATGGCTCCCCGATGTTTTCGATGAGCGATTTGCACGAGATGTACTGAAAGCACAAGTCAATACGTCAATATAACAATAAAAAACGATGAAGTTCCTGTGGATAGGAACAGGTATTGTTCTCTTGCTCGGAGTCTGAAAAGGGCTATCCCTGCCCGTTCTACGGGATGATTCGGGCGAGGTAGGCGGGGGCGTTCTGCATGCCCATGGGGAATACGGACGGGCTGAGGGGGGCCGTCTTGAAATCCTGGTCGGCGAGTAGGGTGCTGGCGGTTCCCGTGTTGTCCATCAGGGCGGTGATGTCGGCGACGTGGTTCAGGCCGAGGAGGTGACCGGCCTCGTGGGCGCCGACGTTGCCGATGGCGACGGCGATGCCGTCGACCGAGGGTTGTGTTGCGAAGGGATCGTCAAATTGATTCGTGAATATGATGCCGTCGTCGCAGCGGTCGATATTGCCCTGGTCGACTCCGTCGGCGACGCCAAACTTGGTCGAGCTGAAGGCGCCGAAGTGAAGCGTGCTGAAGGTGCCCGGCGCGAGGCTGGGGTTGGTGTCGGAACTGACGATCACGAGACCGGTGCCGGTGAAGTTTTCCTGGATGACGGCGACGATGCGATTCTTGATGGTGAGCGTCTGTCCGGCGTAGACCGGATCGATGTCGTTGGCGTCGAACGCCGGGAGATTGAAGTTGCCTTCGTTGACGATCGTGACATTGCCCCCGGCGAAGTTGAGCAGGAGGGTCTGGATGGGGGGCGTCGGCGCCGCGCCGCCGCGCTCGATGCGCACCGTGCCCTGGTAGGCGCCGCCCGTATTGTCCAGGAAGAACTTGGCGACGGCCAGGAAATAATGCGAATCGCCGACGGAGACAACATCGTTGATCGCCGAGCCGAAGAGACCGGCACCAAGATCGACGTCGTCATTCAGGGCGAAGAGTTCCGCGCTGTTGTCGAACACGGCGGCGGTGGGATCGAGGGCGCTGGTGGCCGTGGCATCGACGGTGATAATGATTCGATCACCGGGCGAGACGGGGCCGAGATCAAAGAAATCAGTTTGGTTGCCCACGATGGAGCCGTTGATGGGGGCGTTCCCGTTTGTGTCGTAAGTCAGGACGGTGGCGCCCGCAAAGGTGCCGGTGGGGGGATTGGTTCCACCCGGAAGTCCGGGTATCGTCGTCCCGCAACTCGTACCCATGGCCGCAAAGAGGGCCAGGATCGAACAGGTGGTGACGAGAATGGGATGGAATCCGAGATCTTTGGGGAGGGTGAGGAAACGGCGGCAACGAATCGTGCAATTTTCGGTGCGATGTGCGTTCAGGATCGAATCCATGGCAGCCAATGGAACCCCCTTCCCCGTGATCGGGTCGCGGCGAGGATGACACGGTCGGTTGACCGCTCCTACGTATACATCGTCCCGGCGGGCGGTGAAATCGCGAGGAACCCCCAAAACATGTACAAGTATTGTTATCCTTTTCGGTCGGGTCAAGTGAAATAGGTCCGGAAAGGGCTGAAAAACACCCGATAAGGGAGAGATTGTCGTTGTCGGGAGGGGCTCGCGGGGATCCCTTGGTTTCTCGGCAACGCGTCATGACTCGGACTACCCGGTTTCCGGGCGTTGCCACGACTCGATGTGGGGGGTATCGTTTGTGCCCGTCGGCGGTGTGCCCCTTTGAGATACGCTGTCGACCGCTCGGTATCGCCCATTCATCACTGTCAGCGACCGAAAGGAGTCGGATTGTGCTTCATCGCATCTCCCTATCCACATTCATCGTGCTTGCGTTTTTGTGCCATTCGGGGTGTCAGCAACCCGATCAGCCGTTGCCGCTGGAGAAGGTCGAGAAAAACTACGATCGAGCGCTCCCACCGGGTCAGTTCGCACTACGAAAGGTGACCGATCCCTCGAAGTACCCTCATTTCGGCGAGGCGTGGTTTCGAGCCAGGGGGATCGATCTTCGCAAAAGCGTACTCAACAGCCTGGAGTATCTCGAGGCGCCGTCGAGCCGGACGTACTATCCGATGGGGCCGATTACGCACGAACGGGCCATGGCAAGCCTCCGTCAGTTTCTCGATGTTCTCGATCATGCGGAAAGCCCGGAGGTGCTGGATCAACTGGTTCGTGAAAGATTCGACGTGTATACGTCGGACGGCTGGGATGGATCGGGAACGGTGTTGTTCACCGGCTACTACTCACCGATTTTTGAGGGCAGCCTGACACGAACGGAGCAGTTTCGATATCCAATCTACAAGCTGCCGCCTGAAATTGAGAAGGATGCGGAAGGGAACGTTGTCGGCGGGCCGTGGGCGAGCCGGGAGGAGATCGAGCGCAATCATCTGCTCGAGGGCAACGAGATTGCCTGGCTGGGCGATCGGTTCGAAGCCTATGTCTTCACGGTCCAGGGATCGGGCTTCATCCGACTGCCGGACGACACCCTCTACGAAATCGGCTATGCGGGTCATAATGGTCACGAGTATACGTCGATCGGCAGGGCGCTGGTGGAGGATGGCAAGATCGATCGATACCGGCTGTCGCTTGCCTCGATGATTCGCCACTTCAAACAATATCCGCAGGACATGGACACCTATTTGTATCAGAACAAGCGGACGGTCTTTTTTCAGGATTCCAAGGGTGGCCCCTACGGATGTCTGGGCAAGCCGGTGACGGCCTACCATACGATCGCCACGGACAAGGAAATCTTTCCGAGAGGTTGCCTTGCGTTTGTGAACACTCGCATCCCCAATCGGGATGATCCGCGCGGCCGCTCGCGAGCTTTTCGTTGTTTCGCAATGGATCAGGATCGGGGAGCGGCGATCCGAGCACCGGGTCGCTGCGACATCTACATGGGCGTGGGCGACGAGGCGGAAAAGATCGCCGGCTTCCCGCCGAGCGAGGGGCGTCTGTATTATCTCTTCGCGAAGGAGGGCATCGAGGATGTGGAAGCGGTGACCGCCACGATGGATGGGGGGAGGAATAGCGAATAGCAAAAGGATCGAAAGGGTGGCAGTGTCGAGCCAACTCATGCCCGACCACCAAACCCAATCCCCCTGTGATGAATCCACACAGCGATACGAACAAGTCCCGCCTGCATTCTCATGGACCCCGTAGGACAACCGACCCGTGATTCGCCTTGTGTTGTGAGGGTTGTCGCGGTTCGATGGGAACGATGAGCGAAGCCCTGCAAGCATTGCATATGATCCCCCCCAAAAATCGCCGGCGTGATTGGGGACAGGTGTTCACCCCGCGGCCGGTCGCGGATTGGATGGTGCGCTGGGCGTGCGCGGGCAGGCCGCACCGGATTCTCGATCCTGCGCTGGGCGGCAGCGTGTTCGTCGATGCGATGGAAGCATTCTACGATGGGCGGAATGGTCCCGACACGCAGATGGTGGATGTGTTCGAAATTGACGCGGATCTTCTCTCCGATTTCCAGATGTCCGTGCGCTCGATCAAGGTGCACTGTCGGCACGCCGATTTCATCACAGCGACGATCCGAGGCGACTACGACGCGATCGTCGCCAATCCACCCTATGTTCGACATCACGAGATGGATTACCCGGATTCGGTGCTGCGGCGGTATGACCGACTCTGCACCCGGCGGCTGAGCCGGATGACGAACCTGTATGCCCTGTTTCTCGTCCGCATCTGGAACCTGCTCGCTCCCGGCGGGCGAGCGGCGGTGATCACGCCGGCCGAATGGCTCAACGCCGACTTCGGCCGGACCGTGAAGTCCTATCTCATTGAAGAGAATGCGATCGAGGCGATTCTGCATTTTGATCATTCGGCCCAGGTCTTCGATGACGCCCTGACGACCGCGGCGATCACGCTGCTTCGACGCGGCCGGGGCAGCCGGACAGCCGTCACGTTGGCGCGGGTGAGCGATGTTGAATCGCTCCGGGGGATGGATCTGAAGCAGGGTATCCGGATCGCACGCCAGGATCTGGATCCGGCACAAAAATGGACCCCGCTGTTTTCGGAAACGCTCGCGGCATCGGGCCGATTGCGCCGGAAGAATGGGCCGACGCTCGGCACAATCGCACACTGCAACCGGGGGATCGCGACCGGGGCGAACGGTTTTTTTACACTGAACGAATCGGATCGGCGGCGGCACGGACTGGATCTGCGCGATCTATCTCCGTGCATTACCAAGGCAAAACAGGTATCGGGCGACAAGTTGACAACCGCCGGTATGCGCCGGCTGGTCGCGTCTGATCAACGGGTGTACCTGCTCAATCCGCGGCCTCGTCTCACGACCGCCGTGAAACGCTATCTCGCGGAGGGCGAGCGGCTTGGGATTCACAAGCGCTATCTGCCGTCGCACCGATCGGTCTGGTATCGACCGGAACAGCGGTTGCCGGCGCCGATCTGGGTATCGGTCTTCGCGCGCGGGATGTTTCGGTTTGTGCGCAACACGGCCGGGGTATTGAACCTGACGGCGTATCACGGGATCACACTGTTGGATCCGAATCCGCGAAGGGTGCGAACTTTATTCGAGTATCTGTGCGGACCCGAGGCGCGGAATGCCCTGCGACAGCACACCCGTATCTATGCCGACGGGCTGTTAAAGGTCGAGCCGCGGGATGTACTGGCGCTGCTGATACCGACAGAGCTTGTTCGCATTTGTCGGCCTTAGTTGGGGTAGATCCGATCAGAGTCGCGACCGTGAGGGAGCGGTCGGCGTATGCCTTTTTTGCACGCTCACGCTCCATCAGAATCTCGACATTTTGTTGCCACGATGATGCCGAATCAATCGTCGCTCTTGAGTGCCCACCGCTTGCTGACGGGCGCGACTCTGATAGAGCGCGGTGGGCTACTCTTTGGGCTCGTCGGTGACGGATGCGGTGACGGTGGATTGGCTCGGCGCCACATAGGCGGTCGCCGCGGTCAGGTCCACCTTTTTCGATTCGCCCGTTTTGGTGTTGATCACATAGACGTCGTTGCCGACCACGGCGATCTGATCATTCGCTCCCTTGACGATTCGCGAGTTGTCCGAGGCCGCCACGCCGATGCAGCCGGTCATCGCGACTGCCATCGCCAGGCCCAAAATTCTCATTGTCCATCGTTGCATCAGGAATCTCCTTGTGAAGAAGTGTCTCGCGCCAGCGCACTGCATGAAGCAGTGGCAAACGCATAATACGCCAATCTGATAGGATGGCCGTTGCCGAATCATCCTTTTCCCAACAAGATACCAGACACGGCGGGTAGGTCCAGGTTAGTAGGACCGGATCCGATCGTCCGAGGCGGGCCGAGTGCCTGCCCATCCGTGGCACGCCGAAGGTCGGCGGCACAATCGTTGCATTTAACCCCTATTGCCGGAGGATTTAACATGAGCGTTCATCCCAATCGCCGCATACCCGGCCCGATGGCCGTTTTTCTGGGTGTCATCCTGCTAGGATGGATCAGTGAACCCGTACGGTCCGAACCGATCCTGCCCGACAGTCTGCTCAAGGGTATTAACGAGCGGGTGGATGCCTCCATTCGCGACTGGATCGAGTATTACAAGATCTGTCACGCCAATCCCGAGCTTTCGCTGAACGAGAAGGAGTCCGCCGCGCGGCTGGCCAAGGTGTTTGCCGATGCGGGGCTGACGGTCACCCCGAATGTCGGCGGCTTCGGCGTGGTGGGGGTGCTGGCGAACGGCGAGGGACCGACGATCCTGATCCGCTGCGACATGGACGCTCTGCCGATCGTCGAGGAGACCGGACTCGCCTACGCCAGCAAGGTGATGCACACGCGGTCGGGCGGTGCGAAGGTCGGCGTGATGCACGCCTGCGGCCACGACATGCACCAGACCGTAATGGCGGGAACGGCACAGACGCTGGCGGCGATGAAGGATCAATGGTCGGGAACACTCGTACTCATTGCCCAACCGGCCGAGGAGATCGGTCAGGGCGCGCGGCTGATGATCGAGGACAGGCTGTTCGAGCGGTTTCCGAAACCGGATAAGTGCATCGCCCTGCACGTGTCCCACGAGATGAAGACGGGTACGGTGGGCTACACGCCCGGCTGGGCGTTCGCCAACGTGGACTCGGTCGACATCACGATCCACGGCAAGGGTGGGCACGGCGCGCATCCGCATACGACGGTTGATCCGGTGGTGGCGGCGGCGCAGTTAGTGCTTTCGCTCCAGACGATTGTGAGCCGCCGGGTGGATCCTAGGGACACGGCGGTGGTGACCGTCGGATCGATCCACGCAGGGACGAAGCACAATATCATCCCCGACGATGCGCGGCTTCAACTGACGGTTCGATCATACACCGACGAGGTTCGCAAACTGCTGCTGGATTCGATTCGCCAGATAGCGGAGGATATATCGAAGGCGGCGGGTTGTCCGCGACCGCCGACGGTTCAGGTACTCGACGCCGATTTTACACCCGCGGCCTACAACGATCCGGAACTGAGCGCGGCGGCGGCCGAAGTGTTTCGTCAACTCGTAGGCGCGGAGAACACGATCGAGCGGCGACCGACGATGGGGGGCGAGGACTTCGGTCGATATGCGCGACTGTTGAAGGTGCCGGGCTTCATGTTCTGGTTGGGTGTGGTGGACGAAGCGCGTTTCAAGGCGGCGCATGAACCCGGCGGCACGCCGTTGCCCTCGGTGCATTCCGCGAAGTTCAAAACCGATCCGGAACCGACGATCCGGACGGGGGTTCGGTGCATGACGTCATTGGCGTTGTCGTTGCTGGATCGCAAGTAGTGGATGCGCACCGGTTGGAAACGAATCCATGACAGTTTCACGACCTGCGAAAACGGCGTAGGATGGGTCATTTGACCCATCTGTTGATCATGCGGATCAGCATAGGTGCTCGGCTGCCCTACCCTTATCAATAAAGAAAAGGTGGGGAATAAGCTGACACGCCGGGGCTCCGAATGGAACCCCCGAAGAGTGTCATAGATCGATCGAAAACCGGTACAGAACATGGGGAGCATGGTCCACGATCTTGAACGGTCTTCCAATGCGGCTGACCGGTTGCTGCGCGAATCCCGCTTGGACTGGATCGCGGAGGGCAAGTCGCGACTTTGGAAGAACAGCCTGCGGTTGTCACAGCTTGCCAACGGCCTGATTCTGGCCGTCGCCATTCTCTTTCTGATCTGGCGGGGCTGGGCGTTGTGGGCGGCGTTCGTGGCCGCGGCCTTTACCGTCGTGGCGATGTGGATCTTTGCACGGTGGATGGGGCGGCGGGAGCAGCAATTGTGTCGGCACATCGCCTATCTGGCGAAACACCGGCGCACCTGTGCCAATTGCGACTATGCCCTGTATGATCTAATCAGTCACCGATGCCCGGAGTGCGGCACGCCGTTTGACCCGGACGACACGCGGCATATTCTGAGATCCGAGACGGTTCGTCTCTATTCATCGCGAGCCCGCGCGACTTCGGGCATCACCATCGTGTTCGTGCTGGTCTGGGTGTCGGCGATGGTGCAGAGGGAGGCGTGGTGGGTTCATCTCCTGTTGTTCCTGGGGCTGCTTGGTGCATTTCATGGATTGTATTTTTTATGGCACTACGGAAATCGTGCGCCCTCGAATCCACGCTGTACGAAATGTGACACGGTTCTGTGTGAATGTCGCGGCACCCTTCCCGCATCGTGTCCGGAGTGCGATCGCGCATTGACATACGGTACGGTGTTCATCCGGCCCGATGTGCGGTTTCTGTCCGATCGGCGGATCGCCTCGGTTCAGTATCGATCGTTGATGATGCGATGGGTGTTCCTGCTCGCCGTGTGTGGCGGCTTGACGGTGTTGACCAATATCGATCTGATTCGGTTTTCCCGGCGTATCTTTGGTGGCGGACAGGCCATGGGGATGCTGTCCATCGTTCTGCCCGTATTGGTGTGGGTCATGGTCTCGACCGCCGTCTTTCGAAATCGGGCCAAATCGCTCCAGCGGCAGCTCAAGCAATTGGTCTCACGGATCGCGCCCGCATGCGGGCATTGCGATGGCGATCTGTCGGAAGTGCCGGTCGGCCAGGCATGCCCTGGATGTCGCCGACCGGTGCAGGATCGATGGATCGTGGGGTGAATCGATTGCGGATTGTTCAGCCGGCTTGCCATCCGTTCGAATATCCGCGACAACATTTGCCGGATATGCAGAAATGAACCGAGTTTTATTGGGAAGCGCTCATGATTGTCACGATTCGGGATTTACACAGGCACGTGGATGAGACCGTCACGCTCCAGGGGTGGCTCTACAACCGGCGGGACTCGGGGAAGATCGCGTTTCTGGTGGTGCGGGATGGGACGGGGCTGTGCCAGTGCGTGGTGTCGAAATCGCCCGAGACGGCGGATTTCTTCGATGCGGCTCGTCGGCTCGGGCAGGAAACGTCGCTTCGCGTCACGGGCACCGTCCGCGCGAGCGAGAAGCAGATCGGCGGGCATGAGCTGGACGTGAGCGGGCTCGAGGTCGTCGGCGACTCGGCGGACTATCCAATCACACCGAAGGCCCATGGCGTCGAGTTCTTGATGCGCAATCGGCATCTGCACTTTCGATCGAGACGACAGTGGTCTATCTTGAGGGTGCGGCACACGATCATCGACGAGATTCGACAATTCTTCAATCGAAACGGCTTCACGCTGATCGATACACCGATCTTCGCACCGGCCGCGGGGGAAGGAGCCCAGACGCTCTTCGAGGTGGACTATTTTGGCGAGCCGGTCTACCTGGCCCAGACCGGCCAGCTCTATGTCGAGACGGCCTGCATGGCGATGGGAAAGGTGTATTGCTTCGGGCCGACGTTTCGGGCGGAAAAGTCGAAGACACGCCGGCACCTGACGGAGTTCTGGATGGTGGAGCCGGAGATCGCCTACGCAGATCTCGACGCGGTGATCGATCTGGCAGAGGACTTCATCTGCGCGATCGCCACGCGGGTACTGGCGGATCATCGAGAGGATCTGGCATTTCTCGGCCGGGACGTGTCGGACCTGGAGGCTATACAGAAACCTTTTTATCGACTGACGTATTCAGAGGCGGCGGAGCTGCTCCGGGGTGAGCGTGCCAAATCGCTTCTGGATGAGGATTTGTCGGCAAAGACACAACGCGTGGAGGAACTCAAACGGCTGATCCCCGAGGCAGAGACCCTGGCCAAGGCCCAGGGCGTCAAGCAGTGGAAGAAAGACAAGGCGGCGACCGAAGTCGCGACATTTCGGGAGGAACTGGCGGAGTTGGAAGAGGAGATTCGCAACATTCCGCTCCATATGGAACTGGCGGCAAACTTCCAGTGGGGCAAGGACTTGGGCGGATCGGACGAAACGATCATCAGCCGGCTGCACGAGCGGCCGGTATTCGTGACACATTACCCTCGCGCGGTCAAGGCGTTTTACATGAAGAAAAACGAGCAGGACGATCGGCTGTGCAACAATTTCGACCTGCTGGCGCCGCAGGGATACGGCGAGATCATCGGCGGCTCGCAGCGAGAGGATTCGTACGAGGAACTGCTCAGTCAGATCGAGCGCGAGGCCTTGAACCGCGCGGATTATGAATGGTATCTTGATCTCCGTAAGTATGGAACGGTGCCGCACGGAGGATTTGGCCTGGGGGTCGAGCGAACGATCGCCTGGATGTGCGGACTGAAGCATATTCGCGAGACGATTCCGTTTCCGAGGATGATGGGCAAGTTTTATCCGTAGGTAAATAATGAAACGTCTAAATTATAAACTGCCATCATGTTCTCCGATTACCGGGGATAGCTGGGTTGATGGATAACGTGATGGGATGAGGAATCGCCATGGCTTGGATCAAAACAGTTTCGGATGAAGAGGCCGAGGGTGGATTGAAGCGATTATACGCTGCAGCCGCTCAACGTACCGGCCGGGTCTTCAACATCGTCCGGGCGATGAGCCTGAACCCACCCGTACTGAAGGCGTCGATGGGGATCTATCAGGCGATCATGTATGGGGAGTCGACGTTGCCGCGCGGGCTTCGCGAATTGCTGGCAACCGTGGTGAGCCGGGTGAATCTGTGCCATTACTGAGTACAGGCCCACGCGAATGACCTCCGTGCAGAGGTCGCCAATATATGGTCTATGCTGGTGGACGATGGGATGACATCGCCGGATGACAAGACACTCGATGCCTTCGTTCATCAGGTTGTGGATGACTGGCGGGCCTGCACCTTGAAACACGACATGCGGCTGTTGCTCGAATGGACCGAAAAGTTGACCCGGTCGCCCGCCGAGATGACGCAAGGTGATGTGGACAGTCTCCGCGATGCCGGCTGGTCGGATGCGGCAGTGCATGATGCGGTTCAGGTGGTTGCCTATTTCAATTACATCAACCGGGTTGCCGACGCGCTGGGTGTCGAGACGGAATCCGATTTGCCTCACTGGGGCCGGGGGAGCGAATAGCGAGAATAGAATCCTTTTCCTCAACCATCGGTGGCTGATCGTGGATTGACAGTTGGGGGCATGTCAACCATAAAATATGTCATATCAAATTGTTATAACAATTCTTCTCTGTTCGGTATAGATTGTCTCTTCGAATTGCTTGACATTGCTGTTTATTTGTTGTACTATAGCAATAGTACAATAGATCTCGCTGATACCGCCCAATCAGGCCTTAGCACACGTTGTGAGGCTTCACTATGGAACGCTTCCAAAACGCAATCTATATCGACCCCCGAAGCGGCGTCCCCTTCTACCGGCAGATCATCGACCGCATCCTCATGGGTATCGCCGGCGGTCTCTTCAAGCCCGGCGATCAACTGCCCACCGTCCGGCAATTGGCGATCGATCTTCGGGTCAATCCCAATACCGTCTCTCGGGCCTACCGCGAGTTGGAAATCCGCGATGTCGTCCGGACCCAACGGGGGACAGGTACGTTTGTCTCGACCGAACCCGGTGCTGCGCAAGATCAGGCCAAACGCCTCGAGTTTCTGGAGAAGTTTTGCGACGAGTGGGTCGCCGAGGCGGGGGTCTTCGGATTCTCGATACAAGAGTTGGTTACCGCTTTGAATGATCGGCTTTCCGACAGGAGATGAGCCATGAAACCTACTTTTCTGACAAATGATACGCGCATGCCGCCGCAGGCGAGGATCCTAGCGGCGATCCTCTTGATCGCCGGTGTCACCGCGGTGCTTACCATCTTCCGACCTTGGGAGGATGAAGCCGTCTTGCAGAACATCCGGTTCTGGGCCGCGCTCGTCGGCGTGGGCCTCCTCTCGGTGATCCTGTCCAGTTCTCTCAAAGTCGCTGAGCAGTGGGAACGAGCCGTCGTCCTTCGCTTTGGTGCATACCAGGGTCTGCGTGGGCCGGGCTACTTCTTTATCATTCCCATCTTTGAGTACATCTCTCACCATGTCGATCAGCGGATCCGCGCTCGGCAGTTCAGTGCCGAGACCACACTCACACGCGACACCGTGCCGGTCGATGTCGATGCGATCTTTTTCTACCTGGTCTGGGACGTGGAGAAGGCCGTGCTCGAAGTCGAGCACTATGAAGACGCCATTCTTTATTCCGCGCAGACCGCCCTGCGGGATATCATCGGCAAGCACGAACTGGCGGATATCCTTCAGAACCGAAAGGAACTCGGCCTGAACCTTCAGGAGATCCTCGAAGCCAAGACCCACGACTGGGGCATCACAATCCAATCGGTCGAGATTCGGGATATCAAGATCCCCCGACAGCTTGAGCAGGCCATGTCGAAGGAAGCCCAGGCCGAGCGGGAACGGCGTGCCCGGATCATCCTTGGGACCGCCGAGACCGAAATCTCAGAAAAGTTCTCCCGGGCCGCGGAAAAATACAAGGACAACCCCGTCGCACTGCACCTGCGGGGCATGAATATGCTGTTTGAGGGGCTGAAGGAGAAGGGTTCGATGGTCATCGTACCCGCCAGCGCACTCGAGAGTATGAATCTGGGTTCCCAACTGGGAATCGCTTCCTATGCCCGGGGAGACGACACGACTGGGACGGCCCCCAAGGGCTGATGTCCCGCAATCGGATTTCCATCCACCACGTGCGGTTGCCGAGGCCCGGAATCAGCGTGTCCCGACAGCGCTCGTTGAATCCCCACTTGCATTGTTTCTTAAAGTCGGAATTCAATCCACGCTTGCCGCGGGAGTGCCCTTCCATGACGATGGTGCTGGGGCAATCAAGATGAATCCACCTTGTGCCATGGGAGACCAGGATGACCGACACCAAGACACCTGATTCGGAACCGCAACCCGAAAAAACTGCACAGGTCGACACCCCTACAGGCGGCGGCGACACGGCCAAGCCGCAAAAATCGCCGGATGCGAAGGAGGGCCTGTTTGGCCGCATCTGGGCCGGCTTCGGCAAGTTTCTTCAAGTCGTCTTCACGCCGATCGTGTGGCTGCTCCGACCGCTCGTGTTTCGCGTGAAGAAAGAGGCGGGCACGCCGAAGGTCTATTTCACGAGCTTTTCAACGCTGATGTATTTGTGGCCGATCATGGTTGTCGGCTGGGTGGGGTGCTGGTTGCATGGCTGGGAATGGATCAGCCCGCCGGTCATGGGGTGGATCTGGATCACCATCGTGCTGATCGTGTTGTTGTGTATCGGCTCGGACACCGATCGGAACAAAACAATTGTAATCTTTCTCGTCGTTGCGCTGCTGTGGGTGTGCGGTCTGCTTCTGGAGGAGAAGAAGGGCATTCCCATCCTGTCTAATATCTACGATTTTCTCGCGGCACGAAATGTGCAATTCGATCCTGGCACGGCGAGTGTGCTCAGCCTGGCCACGTTTGTCATCCTGTTGCTGGTGATCTTTCTGGCGTGGTTTGATGGCCGCTACGAGATCACGACGCGGGAGATCACCCACAAGCGGCTCCTGCGGACGAGCGACTCGCTCCCCCGGGCGGCCAAGCGGATCAAGCGGGACTGGCGCGACCTGACCGAGGTGTTTCTGGGGCTGGGGGCGGGCGATCTGATCGTTCTGGACACGAACAAGAATATCGTGATGCGGATCCCGAACATTCCGTTCCTGTGGTTCTTCCGGCATGACGTGGATCATATCCTCGAGGTGCTCGCGACGACCGACGTGGACGAGGCAGCGGCGTTGGAGGAGGAGGAAGATTCGGCGTGAGGAAACGTCGAAATGAAAGAAGAAACAGAGGGTAACTATGAGTAAGCTGGGGGTCAGGAGTCAGGGATTGGGGGGATACTGTTTGTTGGTGGGTCCATGACGAAATTCGCGGATTCAGTTGCCGGTTTCGCACTCGGCAGTTTTTCTGTTTGCCACCGACTTCAGTCGGTGGTGTACACCCCTCACAATGATCCTCAGCCGGCTTCAGCCGGACTTTCATGACCCATTCACTGCGAACGGTTCCAACAAGCCCCGTATACGGGGCTTCCCCGCTGGCGGGCTTCAGACCGGCCCCTTGGGGCCGGTGAAACGCATCCCCCCCAATAAATTTTGCCCGTTTCAACGGGCTTCCGGATAGGAAAATACTCGCTACTCGTAACTCGTAACTCAGAACTGACATAGCATGGATCGAATCTTGTCCCGGGGCGGATCGCGAGACTATGATAGGGGTGTGGGAAGAGCCGTGGTCCGGTTGATCCGGAGGGACGCATGCCCGAATTGTGCCATCATTGCCGAAATCCCATATCAGCGGGTGCCCGATTCTGCGGGAAGTGCGGACGGAGTCTGAGCACTCGAGAACGGGGAGGGATTTCGAAGCCACAGTGTTGCGGACCCGGCGGCGGTCGCCGAGCGCGTGCCTGTCTTCTGGTCAGCCTGATTGCCCTCGGCGGGGTGATTTTTTTCACGAACACAAGCCATCGTTCTCTCAGCAGGATCCATACCGGGTCCACGCTGATCGTTCGCCATTTCGATCTGGATGGCGCCGAGAGATCAGTCATGATCAGCTTGCTGGTGCCCAAGGACGTGGATGTTCGGGTGTACGTGAATGAACCGGGCCTGGTGATTCGCGGGACGCCGGAAGAGGTTCATACGGTGGAGCGATTTGTCGGTTTGATGGACGGATGGGACGGGATCGACTTCGATACCAGCGATCCGATCCCGGTCACATACAAGCTGCCGAGATCCAAGGCAAAGGCGCTTCGAAATGCCCTCACGCTATCGGATGGTCGAGTGCGGGTCAGTCGTTCCGGATCGCGCGTTCGGATCAGTGCGACAAAGAGAGACCACGATACGATCAAGCGGATGGTTCACATCCTGAGTGAATAGGGAAACGTCGAAACGCCGAATAATCAAACATCCAAAACATAAAATCATTCTCAGTGCACGAAGAATCTTACACTGGCACCCTTTCTTATCGCTTGGCCCCAATCTGCTCGGATTATGAGAACGATACGGGGATGGGGATGCCGGAGCCTTGTGATCGAATCGGGGCGTCGTTCTCCCAAACGCCCATGATCTCGCCGTTGCAATCGGGACAGCGTCCGGGGTGTTTCATGCGGTTATTTCTGACGATGAAGCCGGTTCGCTCGATTACAACAGCGGCGCATCTCGGGCAGACGGTGTTTTCGCGATCGCCGACGCCCCCGTGGATATTGCCGGGGTAGACGTAGCGGAGACCGGCGGCCTTGCCGATGTCGTAGGCGCGGAGAAGTGTTTCGGCGGGGGTTTGCCGGGGATCCTGCATTCTGTAATCGGGGTGAAAGGCAGTGATGTGCCAGGGCATGTCGCGGGAGATGCCGGCGAGAAATCCGGCGATGTCCGAGAGTTCCGCATCGCTGTCGTTGAAGCCGGGGATCACCAGCGTCACGATTTCGACCCAGAACCCGGCGGCGACGAGTTGCTCGATCGTGGCCAGAACGTTGGACAGCACGCCGCCGAGTTCGCGATAGTGTTTGTCGTCGAAGCTTTTCAGATCGACCTTGTACAGGTCGACATAAGGCCGAATGAACTTCAGCACCTCGGGGGTGCCGTTTCCGTTGGAGACGTAGCCGCATCTCAGTCCGCGGTTCTTGGCGCGGTTGAACACCTCCACGGCCCACTCGCTGGTGATCAACGGTTCGTTGTAGGTGGATACGACGACCGGCGCACCGCGGTCGATGGCGAAGTCGACCATCTGATCGGCGGTACAAAAACGAGGAGGGCTGACAGCCCGGTCATCCCGGAGGGCCTGCGAGGTGACCCAGTTCTGACAGTAACTACAGTGGAAGTCGCATCCCAGCATTCCGAACGAGAGCGCGTCTCGGCCGGGGAAAGCATGGTAGAACGGCTTCTTCTCGATCGGGTCAATCTGGAGTCCGGCGACGTAGCCGCCCGGAACGCGAAGTTCGCCATCTCGGTTGAACCGAACGCGGCAGACGCCGGCGCGGCCCGGCTTGACAAGGCAGCGATGACCGCAGGCGAGGCAGCGGATTCCATTGGATTGTACTTGGATCAGATCACGATGGGCGGGGATTGTGTTGTCATCGAGCAGGGCTTTGAGCGAGGGGGTGGACGGCATGACGCGGCCTCTTGTTGATGACTGTCGGGGCAGGCGGAAAACCCTTCACTATCATAGGCGATGGAGTGGAGAAATGCATGAGCTGAGCATGGGGGGACGCTGCATTGGGTCCATGACATAATCGGCGGCGTTATTGTTGGCTTCTAGCCGGGCATTATGTTGTTTGCCACCGGCGTCAGCCGGTGGAAGACGCCATTCACAATGACTCCGCAGCCGGCTTCAGCCAGGCTTTCAAGACTCGACCCCGCGAGATGGCAATGACCCGCCCGAATTGTCATGCACCACTCTGCATCATTGATGTCCTCTGTATCGGGCGGTACAGTGCCGTACAGGAATGGCATAGGTGAGTTCATATGCGCGCCGCTTGATGGCGGCCGAAAGAGCGCATGGGTTGGAGCGATCGCGAACGATCATGAGTGTACGGGAGCAACTTCGGCAATATCTATTTGAGACGCTGATCCCGGCCAAGCAGGGCGCATGGCCCGCGGATGACGCGGATTTATTCGACGCAGGTCTGGATTCGCTTCGGCTGATGCAACTGCTCGTCTTCGTGGAGAAAGAGATCAAAATCACACTGCCGGACCACGAGGTCTCGCCGGACCGGATCGAATCGGTCAACGCGCTGGTGGAATGGATCGAGTCCCATCGCTGAGCTCGTCGCATTCCGCAGGCGCGCCGGGCGGGACAAACCGTTTGGTCGCGAACTTCGATTGGCATGTCGAGAGAACCACTTTATTCCCTTCTACAAGAGACAGCCGCGCGGCATGGAGATCGGCCGGCCGTCGTGTTCGGCGACGATGGTAGAACCTACGCGCAACTTTTGAATGCGAGCGATCGGCTCGCGAGGCTGCTGGCGGATCAGGGGGCGGAGCCTGGTCGCCGTGTGGCCTTCTGTTTCCAAAAGTCGATCGACGCGCTGATCTCGATGTTTGCGATCGTCCGGACCGGGGCGGCCTATGTCCCGCTGGATCCGGCTTGGCCCGCCGAACGGATAACCGCAATCTGCCAGGATGCGGACATTCATATGTGGACGGGAAGTCGCATGCCGCCGAAGGGTGTCGGCGATTTTGAAACCGTCATCGTTTCCAATCCCGACGATTCCGGGGCAATCGCCTTGAATGCCTGGTGGGATTTCGATTCTTCGGGCGATCCACCCTGCGTACCCGAAAACGGTATCGCCAATATCCTCTACACCTCGGGTTCGACCGGTCGGCCCAAGGGCGTGATGATCACAACGCAAAGCCTGCTGCACTTCTCGCGTTGGGTCGTCGATACCTTCGCGCTGACGTCCGACGATCGGTTGGCGAACCATGCACCCTTTCATTTCGATCTGTCGACGCTGGATATTTTCGCGGCGGTCAGGGCAGGGGCGACGATGTGCCCGGTGCCGGAGCGGCTCAAGATGTTTCCCTATCAGATGGCGCGGTTTATCGCGGATCGAGAGATCACCGTATGGTACTCTGTTCCCTCAGCGCTCATTCTGATGCAGATGAAGGGGCAACTGGCCGATCATGATCTCTCCCGCCTGCGCCACGTGATTTTCGCGGGCGAAGTCATGCCGAAGCCGGCGCTGCGGGATCTCGCACGGGCATTGTCGCACGCGGAGTGGACCAATCTGTACGGCCCGACGGAAACGAATGTATGCACGTTTCATCGTGTAGATCGGTCCGAACTGGAAGACGACTCGCCGGTACCGATCGGGCAGCCGATATCCGAGACGCGGATCTGGATTGTGGACGAGCAGGGCAAGCCCATCAGCGATGAGCGACCGGGTGAGCTTTGGGTGGCCGGGCCGACGTTGACGCACGGCTATCTGGGCGACGCCGAATCGACTCGGTGGCGGCGGGCGACCGCGCCGGACGGATGCGGATCGGCCTGGCGAACCGGAGATCGTGTCCGACGCCGTGCGGACGGCGTCCTCCTGTTCGAGGGGCGGATCGATCGAATGATCAAGTGCCGTGGCCATCGCATCGAGCCGGGCGAGATTGAGACGGCCCTGTGCCGGCATCCGGCGATCCGCGAGGCGGCGGTGGTGCCGATACCGGACCCGGTCTTCGGAAATCGCCTGAAGGCGTGTGTCGCGACGAGCGAGGTACAATCACCGACGGAGTCGGAGCTGATCGCACATTGTCGTGAATGTCTGCCGGTCACCATGCTCCCGGATGAATGGCAATTTCACGACGCCCTGCCCCGAACGGATCGCGGAAAGATCAACATGCAGGCACTGATGCGTTGAAGTCGTTTGGTGGATCCATGACAGAATCGGCGGAATCCATGCCAGCTTCGCACCGGGCAGTTGTTCCGTTTGCCATCGGCTTTAGTATGACAGCGCTACGATTCTCCTTGCCCCAACGGGGCAAAGGGCTATTGCCACGGGTGGAGCAAAGCGCAACCCGTGGAAATCGTGACCTCCCAGATATGCACCGCCCCGGTAGGGGCGGAGGAACTCAGGTGGACTGGGTGCCGACTGCCTCCTCCCCTGCGGAGCCAAACACCCTTCGCTGTCATATTCATGGGGATACAAAACAGCGCGGACGATTCTGACAAGTGTACAACATAGGATCGCAAGTCCAGTAGGATGGGTCATCAGACCCATCTGCTGATCATATGCACGAGTAAGGATCGCAAGTGAAACAACGTCCCGGTTTCAAAGAAGCCCTCGGCCAACCGCGGCAGTATCGTGACCCCAACCATCGGGAAGTGATAATCTCGCTGATCCTTAAGCGGTGAATCGAGAGAGTGTACTCCCGAGTCGGAAGTGTCATGCCGATACGTAATTGATAAAGGAACGCCATGTCGTGCATACCCTGTCCGCGATGGTCAAATTGGAAGATGTGGGCTCTGTTGCCCCTGACGGCCGTCCTTTCGGCAACCAGTTGCCCCGCCCCGGCCACAACCGGCGGTCCCACCAACACCACGACCGGCGGCAATTCCCCCTTTCCCAAGACCGCCGATTGGACCTCGCGCGTCGTCGATGACAACGCCGCTCGGCGACCCGTCGATGTCGCCATCGCCGACTTCGATGCCGACGCTTTGGCCGATGTCGCCGTGGCCTATGCCGGTGACGACACCACCCTCCCCGCTGTTTTCATATTCTTCCAGGTCAATCCCGATACCTGGGTCGCCGTGCAGCCACGCGTCGACCCCGGTCTGGTAAGTCTCGCTGGAATCGCCGCACTCGCCGTGGGCGATATTGATGGCGACTCTCGGCTAGATCTGGTCCTCGCCATCAACGGGCGGCTGGTCTATCTTCGAGGTCCGCTGAATCCGCGTGATGGTTCGGCGTGGATCGCGACGATCTTCGATCAGTCCTTCGCCTCGGGGATCGGCCAATGGAACGACGTCGCCATCGGCAATATCGACGGGGCGGCAGGTCCCGACCTGGTCGCCTGTGGAAGCCTGCCCGGTCGGCTTGCCTGGTTTCGCAGTCCGTCGGCCGGTCCCATGAGCGGCGTCGGCTGGGTACGATTCGATATCGACATAGCCACACGGACAGGTGCCGCCTCGGTGTCCCTGCGCGACATGGATGGCGATGGTCGGACCGACATCGTCTCAACCGCGCCCGGTGAGATGGACGACCGAGTCGCCTGGTACGGGAATCCGCCGGATCTTGCGACGGATCGATGGACGAAGCACCCGATCGGCAACCTGGCCGACGCCACGCGCCTGGCAGTCGCCGACCTCAACGCCGACGGCCGGTTCGACGTGATCGTCACGAGCCCGACCCTGCGGCAAATCGGCTGGTATCCCGGCCCGGTGGATCCGGCCGCGGCCTGGTCCGGCTTTCTCCTGACTCAATATTCGTCTGCTACGCCCGTAGATATCCAGGTCGCTGACATCGACGGAAATGGCCAGCCGGACGTGGTCGTTCCCACCCGGCAGCCCGGCTCGCTCCGCTGGTTTACGCCATTGGGATCTCAGACCGATGTCTGGGTGGAAAACAACCTGCGCGATACGACGGAAGATATGAGCCGCATCGCAATAAGCGATATCGATCCCGGCATGCGCCCCGACGTGGCTGCTCCACTGAGGGCGTCGGATGCCGCCCTGGATCAGATCGTCTGGCTGCAGAATCCCGAATAAGCGGATCAGTCGTGTGCCAGAAGGTGGACACCCGGTGAAGAAGGCCCCATCGTACGAATCTGCGCGATCAGACGGATTATCGGGCATCGGCCCCACTTGTGGCGCGCCGCATCGAGCCATCTCATCAAACGCGTCGGTTCGACCGAAGAAAATCCGGGGTATCATGCGAACACCGAAAGTGAAGATGCATTCGTCATGAGCGTGTCCGTTTGATACACGATGACCGGGAATACACGGAAACCGGGGGAATCGCTGGAATGTCACTTCGTCGCACCTGTCAATACCTCGTCACCATCCTGCTGACATCGGTATGCGTCGCCCTCTGCTGTGATCCGAACCAATGTGGCAGTTTCGGACCGTGGCCACAAAAGTATACACCCGGCCCAAACAGAATGATCGCGATGCCGGACAACACGCGGCTGATTACCGATATCTATGTCCCAACCGGAAACGGCCCCTGGCCGGTCATTCTTCATCGAACACCCTACAACCCGGATGGCGCGTTTTGGCCCGCCTTTCACGCAGGCCAAGTGGCTGAATACAATCAGGCAGGCATCGCCTATGTGGTACAAAACAGCCGGGGGCATTTTGGATCACAGGGCAAGGTCGATGTCTTCGATCACGATCGACAGGATGGACGCGATATGATCACGCTGCTCGCCGCTCAATCCTGGTGCAATGGAAAAATCATGATGCGAGGAAACTCCGCGCCGGGCATCGAATCCTATTTTGCGGCACCCAATACCAATAATTCCAGCGCCAACATCGCGGCTGCATGGGTCGAAGTCGCGACTCCGGACTTGCACAGTACCGTGTATCAGGACGGCGTCTTTCGAAAACAAC